>NZ_JIBB01000047.1:0-21793 GCF_000620525.1 Acinetobacter sp. UNC436CL71CviS28 | reverse complement strand
TGAAACCTTATTCAGTTGTCTCAAAGGACGCGGGTTTAATCTTGAAAATACGCGCTTGACAGACCCTAGACGAGTGAAAAAATTGATTGCGGTGTTAGCTATAAGCTTCTGTTGGTGTTACTTAACGGGTGAATGGCAACATGATCAAAAAAAAGCGATAAAAATAAAGAAGCATGGACGACTCTCAATGAGTTTATTTCGCTATGGTTTAGACTATGTTCAAATGGCGATTCAGCGTTTAATTGGTTTTGGGAAAAAAGAAGAGTTTAAGGAAATTTTGGCAATTTTAAGAAGGCAGAACCCTGATAGGATAAGGGTTCTGTGAAATTTGTCGTGTACAGAGAAATTTTAATTAACGTTGAAAGCGAGAAAGATCTTCTTCCGAGCGTGCTGTTAAAACTTCAATGCCTGTTTCAGTTACTAAAATTGTATGTTCATATTGAGCAGAAAGTTTATGATCCTTAGTAACCACTGTCCATTTATCTCCTAATAGTTTAGTCTGCCATACTCCGGCATTTACCATGGGTTCAATGGTAAAAGTCATACCGGCTTCCAAACGCATGCCAGTACTCTTCTGGCCATAATGCAAGATTTGTGGCTCATCATGAAATACTGTGCCGATACCATGACCGCAATATTCCCGTACTACACTAAAGCGCTCGGACTCTACATATTTTTGAATTGCATAGCCAATATCACCCACATATGACCCTGCCTTAACTGTTTCCATCCCACGATACATTGCTTCCTGAGCAACTTTACACAGGCGATTTGCAAGAATAGAGGTTTCGCCACCTACGATATACATCATGTTAGTATCGCCATGATAACCATCTTTAATAACAGTTACATCGATATTGAGGATATCACCCTTCTTGAGAATTTTAGCTTCTGAGGGAATACCATGACATACCACGTGGTTTACTGAAGTACAGATTGTATGTTGAAACGCTGCGCGCCCTGGCGCAGCCCCATAACCTAAACAGGCAGGGATGGCCTGTTGCACATTCACTATATAATCATGACAAATCGTGTCTAGTTCTAATGTGCTGACTCCAGGTTTAATATAGGGCTTAATCATATCGAGTACTTCTGCCGCCAAACGCCCCGCAATACGCATTTTTTCAATCTCTTCAGGGGTTTTTATTAAACGGGCAGGAGCTGAATAAGTACTGTTCATGATCACTAAAAACTTTTGGTAATTTGTAAGTGTCTATGGTATAAATAGCCGCCCGTTTTATCAAATGGTTTTTTGTGATCTCTAGATACATGAAAACCGTTTAAAAACGGAAAAATCCGCACATATGTCGTCACATTGCTCTGGGTGCCCTGCGGGGTGGAGAATGCGGACATATGGAGGCCTAACCCAAACTTTAAGGTAAAGAAAATGGCAGATTACAACGTAAGCATGCGCGACCTTCTTACAGCTGGCGCACACTTTGGTCACCAAACTCGTTTCTGGAACCCAAAAATGCGTCAATATATCTTTGGCGCGCGTAACAAAATTCACATCATCAACCTTGAGCATACTGTTCCTGCGCTAAATGATGCTTTGAACTTTGCTAACCAGTTAGCAAGTAAAAAGAATAAAGTTTTGTTCGTTGGTACTAAACGTGCTGCTTCTAACATCATCCGTGAACAAGCTCAACGCGCTGGTCAACCATATGTAGATCATCGCTGGTTAGGTGGTATGTTGACGAATTGGAAAACTCTTCGTCAATCAATCAACCGTTTGAAAGATCTTCAAACTCAGTCTCAGGACGGTACTTTTGCTAAGCTGACTAAACGTGAAGCTCTTGAGCGTGCACGTGAGATGGAAAAACTTGAGCGTTCTTTGGGCGGCGTGAAAAACATGGGTGGCTTACCTGACGCATTATTCGTAATCGATGTTGATCACGAAGCAATTGCTATTAAAGAAGCTAAGAACCTGGGTATTCCTGTAATCGGTATCGTAGATACAAACTCTAATCCAGACAACGTAGACTACGTTATTCCGGGTAATGATGACGCGATCCGCGCAGTAACTCTTTATGCTTCTGCTATGGCTGACGCGATTATTGCTGGTAAAGAATACGCTCAATCACAAGCAAATGCACAAGCTAAAGCAGAAGAAGCTCCAGCTTCTGAGGCTTAATGCGTTTGACGCTAGCTTGTCATTTTTGCGACATGTGATGGTGGCAAAGTAAGCGTTAAGTATGCAGGCGGCCCATGAGAATCCTCTGGGCCGTTTCTGTTCTAAAAGAATTTGTTTTCTACCACCGAATTTAGGAGATTAACATGACTGCTGTTACTGCAAGCATGGTTAAAGAATTGCGCGACCGTACTGGCCTTGCAATGATGGAATGTAAAAAAGCTTTAACAGAAGCTGATGGTGATATCGAACTTGCGATTGATAACCTTCGTAAATCTGGTCAAGCAAAAGCAGCTAAAAAAGCGGGTAATATTGCAGCTGATGGCGCGATTACGATTGTTCAGGAAGGCAATAAGGCAATTCTTGTAGAAGTAAACTGTCAGACTGACTTTGTTGCTAAAGACGAAAACTTTGCTGGCTTCTCTGCAAAAGTTGCTGCTGCTGCGCTAGCTGCAAATGAAACTGATGTTGCTAAAATTGCTGAACTCAAGCTTGAAGATGGTGCTACTGTTGAAGAAGCACGTATTGCACTTGTTCAGAAAATTGGTGAAAACATTCAGGTTCGTCGTGCTGCGATTGTTGAAGGTGAAAACCTTGCAGTTTATAAACACGGTCTGAAAATTGGTGTTGTTGTAGCTTACACTGGTGATGCTGATACAGGTAAAGGTATTGCAATGCACGTTGCTGCATTCAATCCAGTTGCTGTAACTGCTGAACAGGTTCCTGCTGAGCTTGTAGCGAAAGAAAAAGAAATCGCTGAAGCAAAAGCAATCGAATCTGGTAAACCAGCCAATATCGTTGAAAAAATGGTATCTGGTTCAGTAGATAAATATCTGAATGAAGTTGTACTTGAGCGTCAAATGTACGTAATTGACAACGACAAGAAAGTTGCTGAAGTACTTAAGGTGACTGGTACAACTGTAGCTCAATTCGTACGTTTCGAAGTGGGTGAAGGTATCGAGAAAAAAGCAGAAATGAGCTTCGCTGAAGAAGTTGCTGCTGCTCAGGCTGCTGCTCAATAATATTGAATCAGCAGGTCGTAAAAAAGCCCTCAGTTTGAGGGCTTTTTTGTATTTATAAAACTCAATATTCTTGAGTGGTTTTATGTTTAGCTTGCTAAAGTAAAGGAATAACCAATTGGAATGCAGTTTTCGAATAATTTAAACGATGATATGGCTTATTAAGCGCTAGTAAGCGCTCTATGCCGTGTTTTCCACTTAGGTAGGAATTTACCTAAATAAGCATCCATGCACCATACGGGGCCAATCAGGAGAAACTGGAGGTCTTTTAAAAAAGAAGGCTTTTTACCCTCAACTTTATGTCCATAAAACTGGCCAATCCATGCCAGAACAAAAACTCCAATATAAAAGCCTATTCCTAATGGCAAGGTATAAATAAGCCAACCCATAACCAGAATTAACGCTGCCATTGCTACAGCTAGTACCAAGTCAAGACGGGCATAGAAAATTATAGTTAAAACTACGAGCAGAGTCGCAAGCAGGGTGCTGAAGTGTGCGATGATCCCGATAATTGAAAATAGGATAGTTGGAACACAAATCCAGTGAATCGCTTTATTGGTTTTATTCTGGTGGCTTTCAGAATATTCTTCAAACCATTCTTCCACTGTCTTCATTATCCACTCCTTGTGTGATTTTTATTAGTCTTAAAATATAAACAGAATATAAATCAAAAAGACAGAATGCGTCAAAGTTTTCTGACAGGGGAGTATTTAAAGATAAATAAGGCTATTTTTGATACAGACCCATAAAAATTGCTAACCAGGTATTTTAAAAATTGGAAGGAGTTTTAAGCAGAGAAATGGAAGTTAGTAAAGTTTAGAAGAAACTATAAAAACAAAAGCCACTAATTGTGGCTTTTAATCTTCTTATGCAGTAAGACAGATTTAAGAGTTAGGACCATCTACACGTTCAATACTTACTTTCGCCGTACCGGCATTAGTTACACCAATACTTTTGGCAGCGCCATACGACAAGTCAAGTACACGGTTACCATGGAAAGGTCCACGATCATTAACTTTAACAATTACACTTTTACCATTAGAGCGGTTGGTTACGCGAATATAACAGTTTAGTGGCAGGCTGCGATGAGCTGCTGTCATGGCATTCATATCAAATGTTTCACCGCTTGCAGTCTTGCGGCCATGGAATTGACGTCCATACCAAGATGCTACGCCGGTCTGGCTGAACTTACGAACAGTATTAGACGCTACGGTATTCAATTTTTCAATCACTGAAGGTTCTTCTTCAGGGATTTCAATTTTCGCTGCAATAGTCTGGCGGCGAATTTTATCACCGGTACGCTCAGTGATTGAAAGACTGTTAAGGTTTGAAAAGTGAGAGTTAAAGCCTTGTGCATCACGGTTTAAAACACGGGCTGCAAGATTTAAATTGTCATTATCATTGCTCAATGACGAAGCCTGTACCATTTCTGCTTGAGACTGCGTTACGGTCAGACCGATAGTTAACGCAAGTATATATTTTAGCGAAGTGGGCATTCATAAACTCCTAAAGATCAGTGCTGCTTTGCTGATAAAACTCCAGTAAACCAGCACATGTATCCAAATGTTCGTTTGTGTTACTGCATTTGACGATGGGGGATAATATTCATGTGTCACCAAAAGTGTCTAGTCTTTAACGAGAAATATTTACAAAAAGGACAAAATCTCACAAATATAGATTAAAAAATAATCAATATTGTAACATTTGATTTAAAAAGTAGAATTAATAGCCTTTTATCTATAAATAATTGTTGACTTTTAAAATAATGGGTAAATATTTGGTTTAATGATCGGCTACTTCTGTCCCTAATTGCCATACAGCAGTGGCATACATCCGGCTCTTATTATAGGTAGTAATAACCTGAAAATTCGGGTAGGTAATATAGTAAACCGGACCATATGAATCTTGAAGTTGAATGATATTAACCATATCCAGATCATCAATTTTTACTAAAGGATTAAGTGGGCTAATTCCTTTATTTTTCAAAGCTCCATAAGGTACAGGCTGGGTAAGATCAGTCGCAATAATACTGTCTGGATTTGAACCGGTGTATCGTGCAGCAAAACCGATAGGCTGGTCGCGTTGCCAACCATGATGAGCTAAGTAGTTAGCAATAGAACCGATAGCGTCTACTGCTGAGTTTCTGAGATCAATATGACCGTTGCCATCGTAATCTATACCCAGTTTAGTAATATTACTCGGCATGAATTGCGGATAGCCAATTGCGCCTGCATATGAGCCAATAATGCTGCTGGTTGGATAGTCTTCTTTATAGGTCCAGGCAATTAAAGCGCCTAATTCATCGCTAAAATATTCAGCGCGGCGTGGATAACCGAAGGCCAATGTAGCTAGTGCATCACGCGTGACGAAGGAACCTTTATTGGCACCATAACCAGTCTCTACTCCTAAAATACCTAAAATCACTGCCTTAGAGACTCCAAACTGCTGTTCAGCCCGGTTTAAAGCATCTGCATACTGGTTTTTAAAAGTAACTCCGCGGTTAATTGTACCTGCTGACATGAAATTAGTTTTATATTCATACCAAGGTTTACTTTCCCCAGGACGATTCATGATGTTAACAATGTTTGGTAAATTTTTACTGCCCTGCATGGCCCAGTCTACCTGCTGTGCAGTCAGACCATAATTTTGCATAGTTTTAGTTTTAAATGCTTCATAATTAGGGTGAGTAATAAAATCATTTGCCTGAGAGAAAGCGACAATACCGGCAGCACTCAAACCTATACTAAATTGCTTGAATTTTTTATAAATATTTAAACTAATCATTGGCTCTTAAATCTCAACTATCGATGCGTATGAATAGACATGACCAAACCAAAAGTGGCCATTAAAGTAATGATGGCGGTACCACCATAACTCATAAAAGGTAGAGGTACGCCAACTACAGGTAAAATACCACTGACCATGCCGGCATTAACAAACACATAAACAAAAAATGACAAACCCAGTGTTCCGGCTACAAGACGTCCATAATTATGAAAACAGTTGAGGCCGATCTGTAATACCCTGAAAATAATCGCAAAATAAAGAGTAATAAGGATGAGAACTCCAATTAAACCAAACTCTTCAGAATAAGCTGCAATAATAAAATCAGTATGGCCTTCAGGTAAAAAATGTAAATGGGACTGGGTACCTTGTAAAAAGCCCTTACCAAAAAATCCACCTGAACCAATTGCTGTTTTAGATTGGATAATATTCCAGCCTGTTCCTAAAGCGTCTGCTTCCGGATTCAGCAAGGTGAGTACACGTTGCCGCTGATAGTCATGCAGAAGAAACTGCCATGCTAGGGGAATAATCATGCACATGAGGCCTATAGCAGCTCCAATGAGCTTCCAGGAGAGGCCACTTAAAAACAGGACAAAGAGACCGCTGGCAAGAATCAGTAATGATGTCCCTAAATCTGGCTGCTCTGCAATGAGTAAAAATGGAACAATAATAAGAACCAGAGAAATAATGACGTTTTTAAAGCTTGGAGGAAGAGGATGGCGTGATAAAAACCAGGCAATCATCATTGGCATACCAATCTTCATAAACTCGCTGGGCTGTACACTGCCAAAACCAGGAATATCAATCCAGCGCTGTGCACCCATGCGCACTTCGCCAAATATCATGACTGATAACAGCGCTAATACACCAAAGATATAAAAATATGGCGAAAACGCCTGATAAACCTTGGGCGGAATCTGGGCAAGTGTAAACATGACAATAAAGCCAATACCGAAGCTCATGGCCTGCTTGCTAACTAGACCAACATCTTGCGCAGAAGCACTATATAGTACAGTTAAGCCTAATAAGGCATTGAGAAACAGAAAAAGGCATAACCACGGATCAATATGCAGCCGCTGCCAGCGAGACGGTTGCATGGCTGTACTCAGCCCATCACGAGGAGCTTGACGCAGGAATTTATATTGAGAGCTTGGAGACATGTAGGTTTGAAAACAGGCTAAATTAATGCATGCCGCATGCTAACACAAAGCTTGCACAAGACAATCGCTATGCAAACTTTGCAATAAAAAAACCTGGCATTAGCCAGGTTTCCGATTCTGATATTTTAATCTCAAGACTATCTGATCAGTCTTAATATAAACTGATGAATAAGTTAAATATTAATGGAAGAATAAAGTATCGTGATATTCTGCAAGTACCATTAACTCATCTTTAGTCAGATTTGGGATAAGCTTGTCGATAGCGATATGCACTGCTTTAGTGACCGCTGCCGCTCCGATATTAGCAGCTTTACGTTTAATCATGCCCAGATCAAGTGTTTTGTTGAAATCGCTCATAAAGTGACGGATGGTTGCGTCACCGAACTGTTTATAAAGCTCGGCCAGCACTGCACGGTCTACTTTATTGCCCGCCTTAATTTCAGCAAAATTATGCTTAAGGTTAGTGACCAGACTGGCATCCAGTGGTTCACCTACTCTATATTGGTTATCCGGACCTTTAAACATGCTACGTTCAGAGAATTC
Organism: Acinetobacter sp. UNC436CL71CviS28; assembly: GCF_000620525.1. Classification (NCBI taxonomy): domain Bacteria; kingdom Pseudomonadati; phylum Pseudomonadota; class Gammaproteobacteria; order Moraxellales; family Moraxellaceae; genus Acinetobacter; species Acinetobacter sp. UNC436CL71CviS28. The sequence continues at coordinate 14,156 of NZ_JIBB01000047.1, read as the reverse complement.
AATTGACTGCTGAACTACTTCATTTGGTGCTTTATTTAATAGTTGTTTCAATAAGACAGCCACAGTTGACTTAATATAACCTGCAAGTTTCTCTGCTGTATCACGTTTGTCACTGGCAGGGAAACGGCGTACCAGTTCGGTTAAAATAGCATCAATAATTTCATCATTGATTTGTAAAGCGATTTTATCCCGAAGAGGATAAAGCGGCTCCTTTGAATTCTTTTTTTCAACTGATGTCTGAAGATTGTTCAGTAAAGACTCAGACGGGGTAAAACCAAAAAATGGCATGATTAAAACCTCGGTATTTTTCGTTTTATTGTCGCGCCAATCGGATCGGGTTTGGCATCCAGGTTAAATCTGATACACGACATGGATTAATATCCAGCCCACCACGTCGTGTATAAGTTGCATACACCATCAACTTTTCCGGCTGTAAATGTTGCCATATATCTGCAAACATTTGCTCCACACATTGTTCATGAAAGCCATTATGTTGACGGTAAGAAATAATATAAGCTAACACACTACGATAACAAGGTTTTTTACCTTGATAGCGAATAAAAACCGTTCCCCAATCTGGCTGGCCAGTCACTGGACAGTTACTGCGTAGCAGATGCGAATATAGCTGGATTTCTCCTTCTTCATGGTCATCTGCATATTGCAGCAAACCTGCATCCGGATGATTCTTCAACTGCTGGGGTGTCAAATCATCAATGCAGATACCCTGCGGTTGACTAATTTCAAGGGCATCCACCTGAAAGAGCTCTAGTTTTACTGCTGCACCTGCAGCCTGAGATAAATCTTTCTCTACAATCTCTATGAAAATAGCCCGAGTTTCAAACCGATGAAAATTCAGGCTGTTAAAGTAGAGTTTTAAAGATTTGGATTCAATAAGATGAGGCGAAGAAGCGGGTAAGCTCATACGTCCAATAGCGACTTGTGGTATACCGTGGCTGTTTAACCATGAAATTTCAAAAATATGCCACCAGTCTTTACCTTGCTGAATACCTTCTATATGGGCATAGTCAGCGCGAGACTGCGCGCGTGCAATAGGAAAAAGAATATCAGGTTGATACTGGTTTGGATAACTGGTGTCTTTACCCAATAAAGACTGCTCTACACTCATTCACGCATTCCTGAACCACGAGACAATAGATAGTATGCAATGCCATAAAACACTGCGCAGAATAATGTAACTACCACAAGAGAAACTGAAACGTTTACATCACTATGGCCTAAAATTCCGAAACGGAAAGCATTCACCATATATACGATCGGATTGATCAGAGAGAGGTTCTGCCAAAATGGGCTTAATGAACTGATCGCATAGAACACTCCCCCTAAGTAGGTAAGTGGTGTTAATACAAATGTTGGGATAATTGAAATATCATCGAAAGATTTAGCATAAACAGCATTGATAAAACCGCCCAGAGAGAAGAGCAGGGAGGTAACAATCACGGTAAATATGGTCACAAACCAGTTAGTGATATGCAGATCAGTAAAAAACAGACTCATCGCTGTCACTATAATACCAACCAGTACACCGCGACATACTCCGCCAATCACATAGCCCCATAAAATCAAATGCAGAGGCATTGGACTCATAATGAGTTCTTCAATACTTTTTTGAAACTTGGCACTAAAAAAACTACTGGATACATTGGCATAACTATTAGTAATTACCGCCATCATAATCAGGCCGGGGACAATAAACTGCATATAGCTTACGCCGCCCATCTCTCCAATACGTGAACCGACCAGATTGCCAAAGATTACAAAATAAAGGCTCATAGTGATCGCAGGTGGAAGCAAGGTCTGGGGCCAGATCCGCATGAAACGTCGGATTTCTTTGCGAACTAAAGTTCCAAGTGCAGTTTGTAATTGACCTAGTTTCATGTTGTCGCTCCATCCAGATTTTTTTCGACCATTTTTACGAAAAGCTCTTCGAGACGGTTCGATTTGTTGCGCATACTGCGTACCTGAATATTCTGTGCCTGCATGAGCTGAAACAGATCATTTAAAGAATGGGCTTTATCCATTGTTACTTCTAGAGTCATTGGATCAATCAGATTAAAATTAACGCCAATAATATTCAGATGCAAAGGTTCAATAGGTTCAGCCAGATCAAAAATGAAGGATTCCTCATTTAATTGATTAAGAAAATCCTTCATAGTGGTATCTTCTTTAATTACGCCACGATCAATAATCGCGATCCGGCGACAGAGCATCTCGGCTTCTTCCAGATAATGAGTTGTCAGAATAATTGAGGTACCCTTGGCATTCATTTCTGTCAGGAAATCCCACATTGAACGGCGCAGTTCGATATCGACCCCAGCAGTGGGCTCATCCAGAATAAGTAACTTTGGTTCATGCATCATGGCTCGTGCAATCATGAGACGGCGTTTCATACCACCAGAAAGCATACGGGCCTGAACATGACGCTTGTCCCAAAGGCCAAGCTTTTCCAGATATTGTTCTGCCCGTTGTTCTGCCAGCTTTTTAGGAATACCGTAATAGCCAGCTTGAGTGACCAGAATATCAAAGGTTTTTTCAAAATGACCGAAGTTGAACTCTTGTGGCACGACTCCTAGGCATTGTTTGGCCTCAGAAGGATGGATGTCTAAATTGTAGCCAAAGATTTCTACAGTTCCGGAGGTTTTTTTAGCCAGTGAGCTGATGATACTGATCGTTGTAGACTTGCCTGCACCATTGGGCCCTAAAAGTGCATAGAACTCTCCTTCCGGTACAGTCAGATTAATTCCTTTGAGAGCTTGAAAACCATTTTGATAGGTTTTGGACAAATCCCTTAGCGTCAATGCATCAGTCATGAATTTCTCGCATGGTGAATAGAAAAGATATTCTGAGCGATCTGCTTCAATAAACCAAGTACATTAATGGTAATCGGCAAGCTAGAGATTAAAATTTGCTTAAAGCGTAAGCATCAGTGGTGTTTATCTGCATTTATGTACTTTACCTTGCTCATTTTTTTGTTATGATGTGCATCGCGCGTTCGTAGCTCAGTTGGATAGAGTACAGGTTTCCGAAGCCTGGGGTCGTGGGTTCGATTCCCGCCGAGCGCACCATTTTTATATATGATAAGAATCGATAACATCCTATAAACCTCGCTAGATAAGGCTTATTAAGAAGAATGACTATGAACAGCCGAAATGATGGCTTATATACTATATATAACGGTATTTTTGCCATGCAATCATATAAAATTTTTCTTATGAAGAATAAAACCACGCAATATAGCAACCAGCACAGCAAAAAGAATAATTAAGAATATTTGTTCTGCTGTGTTTAGGTTGGGACTATCTATAAAGTAGTGTTGTATAATAAATAAAAAAGCTAAAATAACTATAATAACCAGTATGATAGAAAACACAAGGTATCTCACTAAACTACATATATTCTATATATAATATTATCTGAAGACTGAATATTGTCAGGCTACAATTAGATTATAAAGATAGAAAATTTCTTCCATTCCACTAGAATCACAGAGTTTAAGTAATACTTTGATACCTATTACAAGGCACAGTAATTGTATTATTAAAAATATATCTGTATTGATAAAAGTGAAACTCATAAAATTATGAGGAGCTGTCATGAGAATCTTGAGATGGCTATCATTTATCGCAATTGTAGTGATATTGACTCTGATTTTTTGCCTTTACGGAGACTTGGCAGGAGATTCTGTCAGATCAAAAATTTTTTAATAAATTAAACCTCTTAATCAGAGGTTTTTTCAATTTTAAACCCTAAGTTTTTACATCAGGTCATAGTAGTAGAACTAATTAAGACTTTTTATGTCTTGTATTATATTTAATTGATATTATAGCCCTCCTGAAAAAAGGGGCATTCTTCATGCAAAAAGGCTTAGCAGGTGAATTGTTTGGTGTAAATATTTATTTACCTATTTCACGTATTGAGGTGAAAGCCTTAATACAAGCAAAAAATGCTCTGGCAGAATATTTAGTCCGTGATAAGTATAAATCACTTTATGAAGTTCATTTACAGCTAGACAGACAGATCCATGTATTTGCTCATCGCTTAGAAAGGGAAGAGGCAGCCCGCTTTTACAGGTTTTTTCTAGAAGAAGTCACAAACTCAAATAGTAAAAAATTGGAGCTAAATCCAAATTATACCTTTTCAAAAGCAATTCCATCTTATGGATTCGAATTTAAATCTCAATATAATATTAGAGTAGATAGTCTTCTAAAAAATTATTTAGGTTGTATTTTATCCAGCTTAATTTGCATAATTTTTTTATTGTATAGTGCAATCGTTAATTTTAATTTTTAAGTTAAAAGTAAATAAGTTGCTTAAGATATTGAAAAAAATTAATATGTTATTAATGCTGAAAATGACGTTATATCACGAGTATTTTTAGCTTTAGATAGAAATTATGCGGAATCTTTTTATTTAGGGTATGCAGGGAAGCGAGCGTATATCCAGAATCCTATTTTTGAGAATTTTAAATCTTATAAGGGAGCTTAGGTGAAAAAGTTATCATAGCATTCTGTGTTGTATGAAGATGTCTTGATACCTTACTCAACCAAGATCATAGATGGTATTGGCATATTTATTATTTTCACAAATATTCGATGTATTATTTCATGAGTTAATCTAATTTGAGCTATTCGATAGCAGCAAGTAAGAGTAAAAAATAAACTAAAAAATCGTCTGTAAATATATTTTAAAATTACGAACTAAGGAATGAATATAGGGTAATCAGTCATCTTTGACCTGTAAAAATGACTGATTTAATAAGTCATTTTCAATGCTGTCTTAAATGTTGTATAGACTGATTAATCTGTTGCATGGCGCGGTTAAGCTCTGATGGTGGAAGTCGGCTTTCTTGCAGATACGTCAGCCATTGCATCTGACAAAGTTTTAAGTGTTCAATGTGGTGTGCTTGCTGAATACGTTCAATAAGCTGTTTGGCCATTAAGCCACAATATTGTCTTAACAGACTCGTCATTAACTCTTTTATAGCTAGAAACCCTAAGAGCTCAACATTTATTTTAGCGTTAGAAGTGGACCGCTCTGAATATATAATTTCATTTTGCCTGTCATTACTTATTAATATTATCGGGGCTGTTTCTATTTCAAATTGGTCTGCTGATATGAGTTTTTCTTTTTGCTGACCTTCAAAACTGATCAGTCCCATATTATAAAGCTGGTCTAGTACCTCAGGTTCTGCAATTCGTTGCTTGAATTGTGGCGTAAGTATATCAAAATCTGGTGTACCAATCAGAATAAGTAAACGTCTCTGGCGTACATTTAGATGAATTGATCTGTTTTTTAAAACTTCTATACCTAATGGTGTTTTTTGATAATCAGACATTGCCCCGACTTCCCCTAATCAGTCAAGGCAACCCTACATTAAAAAAATTAAAGTTTGATGAATAAGTTTTTAAATATCAGCACCTAAACTAGGGTCTGTTCTAGGGCCTTACGTAGATAAGGATCCAGCTCTTCTTGACGTAGCAGCCAGTTTACATAGTCGCCAGGTAATTCTTTAATTGCGGTACCACGGTGTTTGCCAAAATTCAGAATACGGGGTATCCGTGCGTCTTCTGATGCAGTATAAAGTTCTTCAATACTCTGAATATTTAGATGGTAAAGAATATGCATGAGTATATTTGCAGTTAAAATAATATCGGCATCTGCACGGTGAGCACCTTTGAGTAATTCTCTTGCTTTATCACTTCCTTTACTGATCATATAAATCAGTGCAGAGATGTTATGTGCCTCAGCATCGGGCCAAACCTTGCGGGCCAGCGCCAGAGTGCAAATAGCTTTAATATTTGAGGTGTCTATGCCACATTTTTCAATGGTACGAATATCATAATCAATATTATGACCGATAATATAGACAGTTTCGGAAGGTAAACTGAAGTCCTTATAATGAGGCTGACCAGCAATATCGGTTTCTAGAATATGATGTACTGCCATCGCGGCATAAGAAATTGATTGTTCACCAATACTGTAGAGCTGGTCAAATAACTGACTTTTGTCTAGGCTCAAACGGCCTTGAGCAATTTGGACAGGCGCGTAGGCAATTTCAATCGGTAGTCCATTGAGTGTATGTGTTTCAGTATCGAGAATAATGGCCTGCATGTTGAAAAATATGCCTGAACAAAAGAGAAAGTCAAAATCTAACATTATTATTTCTATTCTGACAATTTAAAAACCTGTCAGGGCTTTAATTGAAGGGTTTTTAGCTCATCATTTATCAAGTTGAGCCACAAATTACGTCGCTTCTAGAATAATTTGACTTTCATTCACCTTATTTTGAAGAAAAAAATCCTTCAATCTGGTTTCTAAAATTTATATATGAGAATAATTAAACAATTTTCTTGCTATTTTTTATAGAAATTGGGAACGGGTGTCATGAAGAAGAAAGAATACCCTAAAAATCAGTGAATGATAATAACTTAAAATAAGGATATAAAATAATGAAAAGACATATATTGACCTGTACTGTACTTGCAATAAGTATCAGTTTGACGGCTGTAATGATAGTGATGACAATGATAACCAGAATTTCAGTACGCCTGTTCCTTCCATTCCAGTAAATAATATAGATAACCCGGTATTAGCTACGCCTGTAGCCTATACCAAAACAGATGTGGTTATTGCCGGTGAAAGCGTGGTCATGACTTATAAAATGCTTGGCATTAATAATAAAGGAACACAAGCTACTGCGTTAGTTTTCACCCCGGAGGGAACACCTCCAGCAAAAGGATAGCCGCTAGTTGCATGGGCACATGGCACGACGGGTTTGGCTGATCAGTAAGCACCGAGCCGGAGTAGTCTAAATCCGGTTATTAAAAATATGATTAACGGCCTGCTTCAGTCTGATTATATGCTGGTAGCACTTGACTATGAAGGGCTCGGTGAACCTTGTGGAAATGAACTTCGTTCTTACTGCCAAATGGGATCATGGCAGCGTTTACGGGTTGAATATTACTAATATTATCTCGGATGTAAAATCTCTAATGCCAAGTCAATAACCTGAATTTAAAGCGATGACTCATGTTTTTTAATATGAGCCATTTTTATTTAAAACTGAGTAAAGTTCATTCTGTTTAATAATAAACTTCATGTTACAATACGCGCCAATCTTAGCACGGCTTAAAAGCCCTAAATTAATAGGACCTCGCTAATGTTTGCCAATATCTCTATTGCTGAATTTGATCCGGAATTAGCTCAGGCAATTGCTGCCGAAGGTGAGCGCCAAGAAGCGCACATCGAGTTAATTGCTTCTGAAAACTATTGTTCTCCAGCGGTTATGGAAGCGCAAGGTTCAAAACTCACTAACAAATATGCAGAAGGCTATCCAGGCAAACGCTACTACGGTGGTTGTGAGCATGTTGATGTTATTGAACAATTGGCAATTGATCGTGCTAAAGAACTTTTTGGTGCTGACTATGCAAACGTTCAGCCCCATGCAGGTTCACAGGCAAACTCTGCTGTTTACCTGGCTTTGCTGAATCCGGGCGATACCGTTTTAGGTATGAGTCTTGCTCATGGTGGCCATTTAACCCATGGTGCAAAAGTAAGCTTCTCCGGTAAAACCTATAATGCAGTGCAATATGGCCTGAACCCGGAAACTGGCGAAATCGACTATGAAGAAGTTGAGCGTCTGGCTTTAGAGCATAAGCCACGTATGATCGTTGCAGGCTTCTCTGCATATAGTCTGGTCGTTGACTGGCAGCGTTTCCGTGAAATTGCTGATAAAGTTGGTGCTTATCTGTTTGTTGATATGGCCCACGTTGCAGGTCTGGTGGCAGCAGGTGTATACCCGAACCCGGTTCAAATTGCTGATGTAACCACAACCACTACCCATAAAACTTTGCGCGGCCCACGTTCTGGTCTGATTCTGGCAAAAGCGAATGAAGAGATTGAGAAAAAACTTCAGTCTGCTGTATTCCCAGGTAACCAAGGCGGTCCATTAATGCATGCGATTGCGGCCAAAGCAATCTGCTTTAAAGAAGCTATGTCTGATGAGTTTAAAACCTATCAGCAACAAGTGGTTAAAAATGCTCAAACCATGGCGCAAGTGTTTATTGAGCGTGGTTATGATGTCGTTTCTGGCGGTACATCTAACCATCTATTCCTGTTATCACTCATTAAACAGGATATTACAGGTAAAGATGCAGATGCATGGTTAGGCGCAGCCCACATTACTGTGAATAAGAATTCCGTGCCAAATGATCCACGTTCTCCATTTGTTACCTCGGGTATCCGTGTAGGTACACCAGCAGTCACTACTCGTGGTTTCGGTGAAGCTGAAGTGCGTGAACTCGCTGGCTGGATGGCTGACATTTTAGATAGCAAAGGCGATGAAAATGTTATTGCTGATGTAAAAGCGAAAGTGGAAGCGGTTTGCGCTAAATTCCCGGTTTATGCTCAGTAAGTGATTTCTTTAAAAAAGCTCCCATAAGTGGGAGCTTTTTTAGTGTTATAAACTGTGCTTTATTTTAAGTTCATATATCTATAATAAACCCATAAGCAGTTATTTATAAATAATATTTTTAAAGTAAACTTATTCAAAATCTAAAGATCAATAGCTTTAGCAAGAAATTTTTAATCTTATAATATTTTATTTTTATTCTCTTAGATTGTTTGGTAGTTAAACTTATCTCTTTCACTATATAAAGGTATATCACCTAAAAGTGAATAATGAGAAAAGTAATAATAAAAAAATCACTCCGAGTACCCAAGGTAAAAATTTCCATATCATGGGTTGTTTCTCTTCCATAGTTTCACTAGAGAGGGGAGAGATTTCTGTTTTAAGTGTATTATTAGAGGTAGAGATAAGACTCTGCTCATATTGTTCGGGCTTTAGTTTTTTACATTCTTCACTTAAATAATTATAAAATTGTTCTGATTCACTCTCTTCGAGTCTGTAGGCAAATACATGAATCTTGTCGTTAAGTTGCAATGTAATATGGTCGCTACTAAGATTTTTCTCCTGTTTTAATTGATCTCTTAGTTCGTTTCGGGCTATAAGCGCTTTTCTTATTTCTTCTCTTTGCAGAGGTCGGTGGATTTCTACACCAAATAGCTCACCTAATAGTTCTAATTCCATTATGATCTACCATTTATTGTTGTTGTACGCCGTGTCTATAGCAATATAAAGCAATAGCTTACTAAGACAATGACATTGTCTAACAATTTAAACTTAAGGCAAGAATAAAAAAGTTAAAAGCACTATTTTATATTTAAGATAACTGGCTTATTTTGTATGGTAAAAATATGAGTTCTGTTTTTGCTCACATCAAAAATTTTTTAATAGAGGAATTTCTGCTAATAAGAAAGTTTATAAAAAATTTGTATTCAATATTTTAGTAAAAGAAGATAATCAGAATAACTTGGTTAATAAAATAATATGAGCAATATAGAAAGTCTAGCATTTTATATTCGCGCCCTTTTTATAAAAGTCTAAGACAATATCCAGATCAAAAAGTAAACCTTCAGGGGTATATTCATTTGAATGTAGTTTGAGTAATGCAGGCATATATTCAGTTTTATATACGGTAGGGTAATCTTTGCATAAAATCTGTATCCGTTTTTGTTGAGAGGTCTTAGGATTGTCTAACTGATCCAGATATTTTCCAATTTTCTCACCTGCCTGATCAAGCTGAGCGGCGAGAGGAGAGCTGGAGTTCAATGGTTGAGCCGTGTCTGTCTCTTGTGGCTGCCTTTGACAAGCTGCGATTGATAAAGATAAAAAAACAATCATAAGAATTTTTTCTTTCATATTCATTTTTATTTTGGGGAAGATTAAAAAAGTATAGGATGAAAATAATAAAAGAAAATATATGATTGTGGTGGAATAGTAAGCCAAAAGTATAAGTTTAATTTCGGTAACTTATATCAGTATTTGAGAAGCTATAAATTAAATGGTTGAGAAACTTGGTTTAAGATGTTACATCTATGAATAGGCTTAACTTATTGTTTAAAGGTTAGCGTTCTTCATTTAACTGGATACAGTAAAGGATAACTTTTTTCATTCTTTACATTTTATATGTTTTGTGGCTCCTCTTAAGGGGAGCTTTTTGTTGTTTTATAAAAAACAATAGGGTGGAAAAATACTTTTCTGATAAGTAATTAATTATTTCTAGACCAGAAAATATACATCTATAGCGTTGCAATATTTATTTAAAATGGAAGGAGTCAGTTTATATGGCTAAACCAAATATTATTATTTCTTCACAGGACTTGCATCGTCTTGAAACCATGCTCGAGCATCAATCTCATATGACTCAGACTATAGAACATCTGGAAGATGAACTTGCTCGGGCTGAAGTAGTGGAGCCACATGAAATACCGGCTAATGTGGTCAGCATGAATACCCGAGTGCTGATCACGATAGCCCCTTCAACTGAACCGACTGAAATCCAGCTGGTTTATCCGCATGATTTTCGCGGTGATAAAGGACAAGTCAATGTACTTGCTCCTATAGGTGCTGCTATTTTAGGGCTGGCAGAAGGCCAGGAAATTGAATGGCCGCAACCTGATGGTCACCTTATGAAAGTAAAAATTGAAAAGGTACTGTATCAGCCTGAGCGAGAGGGTGATTATCGTTAGATCAAATGCCGTGAAATTTCACGGCATTACTCTTTGTAGTTATTCAATTAACTATGACAAAACTTAAACGTAAAAACTGCTATTTCGGCTTGTAGTCTGAAAGATTTGGTTTAAATTGAAAATATAGCTTTCAGCTTCACTTCATATTGTTCTGTTATTTTATTATCAGTCTATTTTACTGTTTGAGGCGATACCCGGCGTCTATATGCAGCATTTCCAAGAACTCATTCCATTGTCCAAGATTGAGGTTACTCCTCAAGAAACTTTGATCATAAAACGCAATGATCTGGTTCCTCTGATTCATGATCAATACCGGTTAAATCATTATGCCGAGCATCTGGTTCAGGCACAGTCCGTACTCCTCAATGGAGTAGACCCTGAATTAACCCGGCAGTTAAGCCAGACTATTGAACAGCTGATTCAGGCTTTAGCTGACTCTAAAAAATATCTGAAAAAACGTAATTTCAATGCATTACAGAAATGGCTGGGAATTGATATCGAGTATCAATCAAGGCAGGTGGAATATTATAGAAATCTGGACCGGTTACTTGCTCAGGCTGATCATTTGAGTCAACAGTTACAGATTGAGATTCAGAAATCACAGGCGCGTTTTCAGCAATTACTGGGTTTACGGGAACAAATGGCGAAATATATTGTAGCTGCACAGGAGTTTCTTAATGAATATCCAGCCTTTATTAAAAACCAGCATCCATTAGATAATTTTGCAGAAAGATTATCTAAAAAAATTAATACATTACAAATGTTACAGGCAGGTAATGATATTGCCATTACACAAATACGTCTTTCACAGCAGCTTTCTTTTAGTCTTTTAGACCGGTTTAAGGAAGCTCAGCAAGTACTGATTCCTGCTTGGCAATACCATGTGCAGCAGACAAATTTAAAGCATTCTGATGCAGAATTAGAGAAGCTGGATAATAGCCGGGAAAATCTGATCAGAACATTGAAGAAGTCTTTAGAGAAACATTAAAGTAAACCGAAGCAGGGTGAATTATGGCCGATCTGGAAAAAAATGATTTAACGATAGTTACTTCGAGAGACTTATCGGAGCAGGATTTTCAGCAACTAAATTTACAGGAAATAGGGTTAAAGGATTCAGACTTTACAGAAGTCCAGAATGCCCATAAAGAGCTAAATGATATGAGTCATCATACTGTCGCTGAATATGGGAAAAATATTGCGACTAAAACCTCTTCTTATACGGATGAATTGCTAGATTTAGTCCAGAACAAAGACCTTGATGCTACCGGCCAGAAACTCAATCAGGTAGTACAGGTTGCTCAGCAGCTGAATACTTCCAGCATTTTAAACAAACCCAAAAGTTCAGGTTTTCTGGGTAATTTGCTGGGTAAGATTAAAGGTGCCAAACAGAACTTTGACCAGCAGTTTCATACTACTAAAGAGCAGATTGATGTTCTGGTAAAAGAAATTGAAATTTCACAGACCGGGCTAAAAGCCCGGGTTGATACACTGGATAAAATGTTTAATGGGGTACAGGATGAGTATAGGCAGTTGGGTATTTATGTCGCTGCGGGAAAACTTAAACAGCAAGATATTCAGCAGCAAATCGCTAAGCTCAGTGAACAGCCTCAAGACCAGCCGATTACACAAAAGATTTATGATTTAAATCATCTGGCAAATAATCTGGAGAAACGTATCAGTGACCTTCAGGTTTTACAGCAATCTGCTATGCAGACTTTGCCAATGATCCGGATTATTCAGTCCAATAATCTGATGCTGGTGGACAAGTTCTATGCCATTAAAAACATTACCTTACCCGCTTGGAAAAACCAGATTAGTTTGGCTATCTCTCTTAACGAGCAGAAAAATAGTGTACAGCTTGCCAATAGTATTGATGATGCAACCAATGAATTACTACGCCGTAACGCAGAGCTTTTGCATCAGAACTCTGTAGATACTGCTAAAGCCAACCAGCGGTCAGTCATTGATATTGAAACCCTTGAACATGTTCAGAATACCCTCATTAAAACAGTAAATGATGTGATTCAGGTACAGAAAGAAGGTATGCAAAAACGTCAGGAAGCTACCAGCCGCTTGCGTATGTTACAAGATAATCTGAATCAGCTTGTGCTTGAATCAAATTCGGGGACAAATAAACCTTAAGCTGTTTTTGTTATATTAATAGCCTAAGTATACCTGATTAATCTTTGGAGATATTATTTGCCACCTTTAGATGAATATGCGTTGAGTTCTAAACAGATCGAAACAGGAATGCTGGTATTGAAAAAGCGTCAGCATAAAGTAATGCTGCTTTGCGTAACGACCAGTACTTTATTTATTGCAAGTGTGGTTGCCATATTTTTACAGCAGAATTTTATCTATAGTTTTTTTGGTCTTTCTCAACAAGTAGAACAACTACATTTACCTTTAACTCTCGAAGCTAGCCTGACAGATCTTGCACCACAGCACGATTATTTTTTTAATTTACTGTCATGGTTTGGCTGGTTATTCTTAAAACTGTTTGCAGCTTTCTTTGGTGCATTTTTCACAGTTTATTTTCTCAGAAAATTTCATTTTTTTTATATTCGCTTTCAGTCATTTATTTTAAAATTCGTTGGATGGCTCATTGCATTTATCATTATCTGGTCAGGTTTGACTTATGTGCAATATGACCTAAACAATGAAGAAAAAGAAGCTGCGCATGAGCTGGTACATTATGAGCGTAATATTCAAGATAGTGCGATTGCACACTACTTGGCTGAGGAAAATGTAGAAAAACCGGTTCAAGCTTATATACTCGCGCAAACGGCCTTATTGCACCAGCCTGCAGATAAAAATACAGCTATTCCCTATATAGTGGAACTGGTCAAAGCAGAGAAGACTGATCCAGACTTTATTGAGTATGGTTTTAAACCAGAACAGCTTTGGATCATGCAGCACCAGGTTTATGGAAAGGCTTTAACACCGTTAGCTCAAAGTGTTGAGCCACAGGTAAGACAGGCTCAACAGCTTTCATATTGGGCAAATATTATAATCATAGCTATAAGTTTAATGAGCGCTGTTTTAAGCCTGATATTTTATTTACTGTCTCGCCGTCTGCAACTGAGAACCGAGCGAATTACACACCGCCTAAACAGCTAAGTCATGAAAAACAAGATCAGAACAGGCCCGAAAAACCGGCTCTGTTCTTTAATCATAATTCTTAAAACCGATTGTATTTATAAAAACATATTGTTTCACCTATTAATGGCTTTGCAGTATCATCAATTCATTCCTTAATATTGACTCCTTTGGAGAAGTTAGCAATGTTAGACCAAAATACTTCAGCACAACTTAAAACATTACTCGAACGTCTGGAAAGCCCGATTGAACTGGTTGCCTCTTTAGATGGCTCTGACAAGTCAGATAAAATCAAAGAGCTGGTCAATGAAATTGCCGCCCTGTCTGATCAGGTGACTGCACGCCTTGATGGCCAGCACAGCCGCCGCCCAAGCTTTGGTGTGGCCAAAGTGGGTGAGCAGCCCCGGGTATTCTTTGCCGGCCTGCCGATGGGGCATGAGTTCACCTCG
>NZ_JIBB01000046.1:0-22294 GCF_000620525.1 Acinetobacter sp. UNC436CL71CviS28 | reverse complement strand
ATAACTCATTGAGATGTGTCATAGTATTCGTCGTTAGAAAACAATTATTATGACATTATTTCAATGAGTTATCTATTTTTGTCGTGTACAGAGGTCAGGCTTATAAAAAAGCTGTCAAGTCTGTAGTCCGGGAACGCGATGCTGCACTTTATAGACAGCTTGGTGTTGAAGTCCCTGAAGATCTTAACGCTGTTGACTATTACACCTTGGTAGATCTGGAAAGAACAGCCCGCATATTATATGGTGACGATTTTGCCAACTGGGTCATGGTCAATAAAAACCCGACAGAATTATTATTTCGGGTAGCAGATGAAACCGGTGTCGTTCTGTTGCCAGGTTCTGGCTTTGGGGTATCCCATCCATCGGCACGTGCTTCATTAGCCAATCTGAATGCTTACCAATATGCTGCAATCGGTGATTCTCTACGACGCTTTGCCGAAGATGCCTATCAGGAATATCTGGGAACTAAAAAAGATGAGTCCTGAAGTTTCTAAGGAAAAATAGTTTTATATCATCATAGGGGTAATCGGGTATTAAAACTCTATAATTTTAATACCCATTTTTATGATTAATTCAAAATTAACCATATGAATAATAATATTATTTCATGATGTAGAAATAACCATCTGATCATTTTAGATGAATTTTATTCTAAAACGAATAAATGCTAGTGAGGAGATTGAAGATTTTGAGTTAAAGAGTTCAGCCCTATATAAATAGCTTTTTTAATTTGCGAAATACCTGTAGCGCAGCACTTGATTAACTTAAATTGCCCCTAATAGGCAAAATAGTATCGGGCAATTCCTCTCCAAGCGAACTCAACATCTCCCGTTCGACCAAGCGTACAATCGAATCAAGTGGCAGATCATTTTCTTCAAGCCCAAAGGGTTCTTCAAGCTGGGCACTTAAAGCATCCAGCCCTAAAAACAGATAAGCAATTAATCCAACTACAATAGGTGTCCATATACCTAAGTCAGCTTCCAGACTAAAAGGTAAAATAAAACAGAAACAATAAACAGTACGGTGTAATAAAACTGAATACGAAAATGGTAAAGGTGTACTTAATATACGGTCACAGCCAGCCTGAATATTACCCAATTCAACAATATGCCGGTTCAATGTACTATAAATGATATCGCTGATCAGGCCCTGCCTCAGGAGTTGAACCAGGTCTTTCTGAATACATTCAAGCACAAACTGTGCAGCATTAATATGCTGATCCAAATGATTCAGTGCTTGTTGCTCCAGCGCCAGATGATGAGTATCTAACTTGAATGGAGTATTGGTTTTTCTCAGGCGATTTCTTAAAAGATGAGTAAAAAACATTACCCTGTACATGAGAATCCGGCGCTCTCGATCAGGTAATACATGAGAATCACGGGCAATATGCCTGGAATTCGCAATAAGGGCTCCCCATAATTTACGCCCTTCCCACCAGCGGTCATAGCAGGCGTTATTTCGAAAACTTAAAAAAATAGAAAGAATAATGCCGAAAATGGTAAACCCTATAGCAGGCACTTCCGGCACATTCAGCATATGATGAGAGGTCAAATAACCAATTACCGCAGAGATTAAAATAACAAAGGTGAGCGCAGGTAAAACTGTAGGCAGTATTGTTCCTTGCCACGCAAAAAGTAAAGCCAGATTACTAGTTTTATCACGAATAATCATAAGATTTAATTGAAAACATTACTTATGTTGAGTGGACTATCTTAAACCATTCTCTATGATTTTTATAATCTATTATCTCACACGCCTGAGTATCTTTTAATCCGGTTAATTTCTTGGCTCATAAATTCATAATATTTTATTCTAATAAATAACTACCCTCTATTCTACTTATTATTTTTATATTATAATAAAAGAATGAATAATTTTTGCACTATACAGATTTATCAGGACCATCAGTGGCTCGATTGTGCTCTAGTAGAATTACTCAATGCTACACACTTGGGGTGGGAGGCAGGAACCCGTACATCTTATCTGTTTGAATATGCTATTTCTTATATGGACTGCCGTGATGCACGAGCAGTGTCTTTTAATTTGCCCGTAAATGTGCAAAGTAATTATGCAGAGACTTGGCCCGCTTTTCTGATGGACCTGTTACCCCAAGGATATGGACGTAAAGAGCTGCTTAAACAGCTGGACTATAATGAAACAGCACAACAAACAGCTGACTGGGCTTTATTAAAGGCCGGTGCCGGTAATCCCATTGGCCATCTTCGTATTAAAGAGGCTCATGATTGGTTAAATGCAAAGTTTCCTGATCCTGACCTGAAGGGTTTTACCCTACATGAAATTGCTGAACGCCGTGAATATTTTATTGAATCATTAGCATCTTATGGACTGTTTGTGGGCGGTTCCTCCGGAGTGCAGGGAGAATGGCCTAAACTATTGCTGACCCAAGCGCATGATGGACTGTTTTATCTGGATCATACCTTGCCAGATGAGCATGCAGCCAAACACTGGCTAGTCAAGTTTAGCCGGGGTGATCATCCCCGGCTAGAAAAAATCCTGGCTCAAGAAGCCTTGTATATGCAACTAGCAGAATATCTTGGTCTGCGAGTGCATGAAAAGCTAGAACTTCATGATCGTACTCTTTTTATTCCCCGCTTTGACCGCCAGACAGTCAATGGGAAGGTCAAACGTATTGCCCAGGAAAGTATTGCGTCACTGAGCAATCAGGCCGGGTTTGGAGTACGCCTTTCTCACAACCAGATCTGTATGCTCATCCTCCAAAGCTGTACGTATGCAGAAACTGAAATAGTTGAATATTTAAAAAGAGACATTGCCAATGTAGCTCTAGGAAATAAAGACAATCATACCCGTAATACAGCGATCCAACGCCATGAAAGTGGCTTGATCCAGCTTACGCCACTTTTTGATTTTGCGCCAATGTGGTTACATCCTGATGGAATAGCCAGAACCACCCGCTGGGAAAGAGATGATCAGGGCGGCGCTCCATGCTGGGCATCAGTCATTGAGCAAATTCAAACTATTATGCCTATTGCGCAGGATACTCTTCGCTCAGCACTGGCTGAACAGTTCCTAAAATATCAAGGTCTGCTCAATTATATGCAACGTATCGGTATCGATCCGGAAATTATCGAAAATAGCGAGCCAAGAATAGAAAATATCTGTCAGCAACTTCAGGAGCTGAGTCATGGATAAACGTTTTAAATCGATGACGCCGATTGAGCAGATGCAACGGCGCCAGCAGGTACTTGATACTATAGAACAGCATCCAGAGTGGGAAATTCATCAGGTTGCCAGGTATCTGCGGACTGAATTGCGCCTGACCTTAGAGGATATGGCAAAAATTACAAAAATTGCTCCGCAAACACTACAAAAGCTGGAACAGCCGCATAGTAATCCGACCCTGCATTCTATTTTAAAACTATTTAATGCTTTTGGACTGACTTTAGTCATTAAAAAGTGTTAATACCAACCAAAACCAGAATTACTTTTTTATTCATTGGCTCGAATAAATTTTGTCAGTCTGCTGTCAATAATCTGGTTTGCTTCCTGAATAATACGCTCTATCAGCTCTTTACAGGTTGGAATATCATGGATCAGGCCCTGCACTTGCCCCGCTGTAATTAGCCCGGCATCGATATCTCCAGTTTCTAAAGCCAGTTTACCCTTTAAGCCAGAGACATAAGGCTGAATATCTTCAAATTTCAGGTCAGGCTTTTGACTGATCTCCAGCACACGGTCTGATATACTATTTTTTGCTACGCGTGAAGTATTTCGAAAAGGTCTAAGCAACAGATTGGTATCACGTTCGTCATTGTCCAGATAGAACTGCTTGATCCGTTCATGTACGGGCGCTTCTTGTGTTGCACAAAAGCGGGTCCCCATATTTATACCTTCAGCCCCCAATGCCAGCGCAGCTACCAGCCCACGCCCATCGGCAAACCCTCCACTGGCGATGATTGGAATGTCAATCTGGTCAGCAGTAGCAGGAATCAAGATAAGTCCAGGAATATCATCTTCACCAGGGTGGCCAGCGCACTCAAAACCATCAATTGAAATTATATCTGCTCCGATTTTCTGGGCAGAGAGTGCATGACGGACTGCCGTACACTTATGAATAATTTTTATACCGTGCTGTTTAAAATGCTGAATATGGTCATGTGGTTTATTTCCTGCCGTCTCTACAATTTTGACTCCGCTTTCAATAATGGCCTGACGGTATTCAGCATACGGTGGTGGTTTCACAGCAGGCAATAAAGTGAGATTTACTGCAAAAGGCCTGTCGGTCAGGTTACGGCAACGTGCAATTTCTTTATATAAAGCTTCTGGTGTAGGTTGGGTCAGTGCAGTAATTGTCCCTAAACCACCAGCATTAGAAACCGCACTGGCCAGTTCGGCAGTTCCTACCCACATCATACCACCCTGAACAATAGGATACTGAATGCCTAAGAGTTCTGTTACACGCGTATTTAAATTCATTTTTAAATTCTCACCTGATTATTTACCCATGAATAGTGGTGTTCTCTTTTCAGTAAATGCTTTTACTCCTTCTTTATAGTCCTGGCTGTTACTCGCTAGATACTGCAAGTTTTTCTCCAGCTCAAGCTGTTCAGTCAAAGTATGATGAGTAGACCGGTGAATAGCCTGTTTAATAAGAGACAAAGCATAGGTTGGCTGTTGTGCCAGTCTTTGGGCCAGTTGCTGTACTTCAGAATCAAACTGTTCATCTGGTACAACCTGCCAGATCAGTCCCAGTTTTTCCGCCTGTTCAGCGGAAATTTTATCGCCTAGTAAGGCGAGTCCCATTGCTTTAGCATGTCCGGCCAGTCGTGGTAAAAGCCAGGTTCCACCGGCATCTGGAATTAGACCAATTTTGCAGAAGGCCTGAATAAAAGATGCGCTCTGTTTAGCAACGACCAGATCACAGGCCAAGGCAATATTGGCACCCGCGCCAGCAGCCACCCCATTAACTGCTGCAATCACCGGTTTAGGGGCGTGGGTAATCGTTTCAATTAGAGGATTATAATATTTAGCCAGTGTACCTTCATTAGGCAATGCAATCTGGTCAAGCTGACCGGCACGCTCTTTCAAGTCTTGGCCAGCACAAAATGCCCTGCCTGAACCGGTTATAATAATGACCCGGACCTGCTCCGAATCGACCAGTTGGCGTATGGCAATTTGAACTTCCTGATGCATTTTTTCATTAAAACTGTTCATAGCTTCAGGCCGGTCTAGCTGTAGTCTACCAATCTGAGCATCTATACTGACTTTAATCGTCTCAAAATCCATTTTTTACTCCTAAGTGTTATTTTAATATCCTCTGGCAGAGTCAATCTGATGGTTTAATGGCTTATGTTCTTTATAACGACGGTCATTTTCCAGAATCTGCTCGACGACAATTGACATTGGCGCATGCGAAGCCACATGAGGCGTAATCAGAACTTTTTCATGAGTCCATAACGGATCGGCTTGCTCAAGGGGTTCCCGTTCAAAGACATCAAGAACTGCCCCCCTTAAATGACCAGAATCAAGTGCTGCAACAAGATCTGGCAAAACCAGATGTTGACCGCGGCCACAATTAATGACACAGGCCTGTTCTGGCAGCTTTTTTAAAACCTGGGCTGATAAAATAGAATGATTCTGTGCAGTTAACGGCAAAAGATTGATCAGGATTTGACTCTTGGCTAAAAAGCCATCTAGCTCTTCATTTCCTGCAAATGATTGAACTCTGTGCAAGTTTTTCTTGGAACGTGCCCAGCCTGAAACCTGATAGCCCATCTGTGCGAAATGGGTTGTTACATATCCCCCCATATGCCCAAGACCCATCACTCCAATCTGGATATCCTGACTGGAGAATTGCCGGTACTGTTTCCATAATTGCTGTTTCTGCTGGTTAATAGCCCGGTCAAACTGACGCTGATAATACAGGACAGCCCATAACAGATATTCAAACATTCCCTTCTGGTGCTGCTCATCAATAACCCGACACACTAGATATGAAGGGTCAATAAGATTTAGATCCAGATGTTCAATTCCTGCCGCAATGGAATGAATGACTTTCAGTTGGGGAAGCTGTTTTAGCTGTTCAATATCCGGAAACCAGCAAGCCGCCGTAGTAGCCTGTTGTGCCTGTTCACTTTCTGGCAGACAATAGGTTCCTTCGGGTGCATATTTTTGAAAGACCTTGAGTAGAATTTTCTCGATTTCAGGTATTTTGCAGGAAATTACTATCATGAACAGTACTCTGCTTTCTGATTTTCAATCAGACTGAGTGCAGCATTCCATGCGTTCAAGATAATTGGCTCTACCGCGGAGCTGTTAAACTGTCTTGCGGTACGTTCACATACTTCGGGCGCAGGATAATGTAACTCAGATCCTCCCGCCAATGCCTTAATCTGTGCCTGACAGGCTCTTTCCAGAAAGTAAATTTCATGGAAGGCACGCTGGATGGTTTCGCCTGCAGATAGTAAGCCGTGATTCCTTAAAATCATGACCCGGTTTTGTCCTAAATCATGAACCAAACGTTCTCGCTCATCGGTAGAGAGTGCCACTCCTTCATATTCATGATAGCTCATCAGGTTATAAAATTTTAAAGCATGCTGGGAAATTGGTAAAAGACCGTGTTTCTGCGCTGAAACGGCAATACCATCGGCTGTATGAGTATGAATTACGCAGTTTATATGTGTATGTGCAGTATGCAAGGCTGAATGAATTACAAAACCTGCCACATTAACTGGTTTTCCCTGATCATAATCAGAAACAATATTTCCATCATGATCGATTTTGACCAGCTGAGAAGCTGTCATTTTATCAAATGTTACGCCGTACTGATTAATCAGAAAGTATTCAGATTGGTCTGGTACTCTCAGGCTGATATGCGTATCAATCAAATCAGTCATGCGATAATAAGCAATCAAGCGATATAGTGCAGCCAGTTGGCAACGTGCTTCCCACTCCGAAGCTGACATCTTGTCTTGTAAACTCATAATCTTGGTCCTTATGACAGAGTTAATTTTATTATTGAGCGAATTAGAACAATTTTTTCTATAATATAGAATTTAATTTCGTTAAGCAAAATCAAATTCTATTATTCAATTAAATCTATATGCATGCCTAATAGTATTAACTATCTAATGTATATTGACTCGCTAGTTTTAATACTATAAGTCTTTGTTTTTTATTTTCTTTCTGCTTTTTCTAACTTATAGCTTTAGTACGAGACATTATTATCTTTACTGCCAGATAATTATTTGTACTGGATTACTGAAGTTAGCCTGCTACAGATGCTTTTCTAGATTCAATCTCTGTTATTGGTTTATTAAGGTATTGGTGCCTTTTTTAGTTTAGTGTTATGAGTATGCTTTCTAGATTTACTTTTTTTAATAAGGTTTCGGTCTATAAAATTAATTTTTTATTTTTTATCTGATTTATATTATTGGGATAGGTTTTCATTCTTTGGAAATTTTTATAAAATTACTTAGGCTATTTTATTAAAATATAAAATAATTTTTCTAGCTATGAGTAAAATAATTACATTTGATAGAAGTGATCATTTATATTTTATATCTATATGTTTTTTATAGGTAAAAAAGCCCATAAGATTGATGGGCTTTTTTAAATAAATTAATGTAAATAGTTGTTAAATCTGGTTTTTATCTATTTAAAAGTCATAAATAGCCATCATATTGAAACGATTATCTACGCCGGTCCGATTATTGAAAGTTTCACGCTCTCCATAAACATATTCCACTCCAAAAGTTACCGGCTTATAAGGGTTATACATGGCATTAATCCATCCCTGCCAGAGTTGCTTGTTCTGAGATGCATCGTCATATTTCAAGCGTGAAAATTCATTGTCATCTTGAGCTTTCATATAGCCATAACCTAAAGTTGATCTGATTTTAGGCGTAAAACGATGGGTAATACCGGCAGCAATTACATCGAACTCATTACTGTGCATATTATTATTTTCATCAATTGCATATCCGCTGTTACTCCATAATACGAAGCGTCCATCCCCTTTTACATGATAATAATCTGCCTTTAATAAAGTCTCTGGGGTAATCTGATATTTCCCGCCTAAGCCAATACCCCAAGCCAGCTGTTCATCTTCACCGGTTTTTTTCTCTGCAATAAAGCTACGGCCGGAAATCGTTGAGCCATCAGCAAACTTATGGTTCAAACGTCCGACAAGGGCTGGCATACGCATTCTGTTAGCCGGATCAGTCGCTTCAGTATATTTCGGGTCTTCTATACTGATGGCATAATTAGTATTTTCAGAAAGCTGATCACTATAACGAATTAATGGAGAACGCTGTAAGGCTCCTCCCACAAATGTTGCTGCGTCTACAGTATCTGGTATGTATTCTGGTGCAACAAAGGTCGACCAAGTCTGACCAACTAGCCATTTATCATAAGTTAAGTACGCATGACGTATACGGAACTGGTCTCGGGTTGAACCTCCGAAAAAGTCCATTTCGAGTTTACCGCCAATATCACCAATAGAGGTGGGTGTCTTAAAGTTCAGGCCTAGGCGTGTCACATTAACGGTAGTTCTCAAGCGATCTTTTTGATTAGTTGCTTCTACTGTATCTTTAAGCGGTACTCCACTAATATTGTTATACATGGTTGCCGCGCCTTCCGTCTGGTAAGAAGCGTCAGCACGAATATAACCATAAAGATTCACTTCAGCTCCGGAAGGCAATATATTTGTTTTAACAGATTGGGATGTATTTAAAGGGGTAGTTTTGACCTGAGGTGTCACATCACTCTGGGGCTTAAGAGTTACAGCAGGCTGTTGTAGTGAGGCATTTAGTAAAGTTCGCAGCTCTTTTACTTCCTGACGTAATTGTTCTATTTCTGTTGTGTTCTCTCCTGCATGTGCTAGCGACATGACTGCCATGCTACTTACAGCAAGTACCAAATGTTTTGACCGTAAATTAATAAGTTTATCCATAACTTTAATATCCATATTACTAAAGATTTGCTGAGTATTCAGATCTAATTGTTATTGTTCAGCTTTCTAGATAAAATTTTTAAATAACTCTAATAAGATATTTAGAAATTTAAAAAGCTGAAATATAAAAACTATTTTTAATTTTCTACTAAAGCTTGTTTAAATTTTTGGCTGGCATCACTTTGTAGATGCCAGACACTACTCTTCACCTTCATCCCTTTCATGCTATTGTCCCCTTTTCTATTAAATTTTATAAATTATTTGCTTACAGAACTTAACGAAAAAGGAAATTCATTTCAATCTGTATTAGAGAACTGATTATTCTATATATTTCTTAATGCACCTAAAAATAGAATATATATTTCATTTTAAATATATTTTTCAATTTTAAAGAAATAAAAATAAAATATTTTGTTACATTTACAGTGGTTTCTAAGATGGAATTTATGAATCTTAATTCATTTTATGCTTGAATTTTAAAATTATTTTTGTTTGTCTGTTGTCAAATTTAGATATTGTCTGATGTGGATGATTTAATTTTACTTAGGCTAAATTGTTTAGAAATAAGTTCTATAATATAAAGCGCCTGCTATTTTTCAGCACGTAAATGAAGAAGTACTCCAAATACATCTCTGTAGCAAAAGTCATTTTATACAGTTTCAAATTAGTCAGTGCTTCAGCAGGTTCAAATCCTGAAAGCCAAAAGTTTGGGCCTGCTGTATTTTATTAGCAGGAATTTTAAATACTACAATTTTACCGTCTGATGCACCGCAGAGAGAAATCCGTATCTGACCGTCATCAGTAATATAAGAAGAGAGGACTTTAATCTGGTTTTGAACTAACTGCTGCTTCATCGCTACGATATTCTTCGTCCTGTCAATTTGTTCACATTGTCTGGAACCTAAAGATTTATATACTTCAGCTGTTTGGTACTCTGATTCTGGTATTGTTGAGCATGCTCCCAAACTTAACCCAATCCAAATTATGCTTGTCATTCTCTTCATGATTGAATATTCCTTTATTTGATATGTTTCAAAATAACGCAAGTGACTTGATCTATCGTGAAAATCAGTATTAGACTAAATTCAAATCAACAAGTTTTAAAAATCAAAGTTAACTTTGATAAACAGTTAATTATATAAAATATATATATTTAATTTTTAGAAGTAGTCATAGATATATCACCTTATTTCTTTATATGCTTATTGTTTTAATTTATAAATGAAAATGGATCCTTGTCCTTAACTTTCTGTATAAGCTCCCTGCCCCTTCTTGTAACAAGTATTAATCTCTGTGAAAAAATAATGACTTAATATTTTTAGCCTTATTATCAAAATGTTAAAAATTTTTATGTATTAGATACACAAAAATTATTCAATTCTCGTGCAAAAAGTATCTTTTTTTACCATAATACAACAGTTTTTTTAATCTGATTTATTTCTAAAGATATATCGCCATGATCCGGACTTATTTTTTACGCTGGGAAAAACATCTCTCAAGTACTGTTACAGGTAACATTACCCGTATTGGTTTGCTGTCTATCGCTTATAGTCTCATGCCAGTTACGCTGGTCAGCATGGGAATGTCTGGAGAAAAAGGTGACCTGACTTATGAGCTTGCATTCTTTTTACTTATGAATGTATGGTTTATTTTTGCTTTAATTACTCTTTTCGATACGCTTTGCCGCTTAAAAGCAAAAGTAAAAGTAAATATGAGCAGCTGGTTCGATTTAGCTTATATGACTTTAACGCCTATAGGTATGTGGCTATTCCTTTTTATATTCAGGGCAGATCAAGTTCCACACATTTATCTGGCCAATACATTTGCTATTTTTGCTATTGCATCATTCTTCATGGATAAATATGCAAAGTATTTTATTAATATAGAAAGACGCGACAGTTTTGTTCCTAAACCAGAAGTGGTTCAAAATATAAAGCATAAGTTTACGGGACTAGCTGTCTTATTTATGATTATTTCTTTGAGTATTCAATTTTTTCTAATTTAATATGCCTATTGAATCTATTTTAAAGCCCATAATTTAAAAAATTATGGGCTTTCATTATAATTACATGATATATATTCTGATTTATGCTCAATTATAAGTATCAATTACATTCTTATCTTACAAAATCAAAGAATTAAAACGGGTTTTTTTATAATACCTCTTTAGTATCTAAATACGACTTCCAAAAATCTGAAAAATATACTCTGGAAAACCGTCTTAATTTATTAAAAGGGTGCCGGTTATGCAAAATGCTTTTCCCTATCAGAAAATACCCCCTCAACTTTCATGGGCAACTCAAACCCTGCCACGTTTTCATCCTCATTATTGGCGGGTAGAAGGCCCAGATACAGCATCGTTTAGTCTTACCAATTACAGAAACGGTTTTGAAGTACTATTCAAACCCCGCCTCAGTAGTGATCTTATAGGTATTATCTGGGAGTCTGAGGATCATAAAGATCATCAGTTTTTAAGTTATGAAACACTATATGACTACAGTGGTGTGGTCTGGGATTTTGATATAGAAGTTTCTACATACATGCCTATGATCAATAATGAACAGATGGCACTTACGCTAGCAGTATACTATCTGGAAAATGGAATTGAACAAATAGCATATATTCCGCTTTTCAATTATGCAGATCAGCCTGTGTCCAGACAGGCTCATATCCAGATTGACTGGGATACTGTAAAAGCAGGTTTTAATGCGACCATTCCTTTTCCAGTCAATCATATCCAGCGTATTGTATTGAATGTGGTAGCAAGCAGTTATAATCCTGCGACTTTGCCTTATCCACTGCCTGATCCTGAACTTTGTTATGTCAGAATCACCAACTCTACAGTTCAAGGAACTCACACACAATTAGAACTTAAACAGATAGTAGTATCTGCACATCATAAAGGTATATGTACCAGTTATGATGATCATTATGATTTAAATCCTCAACGTATAGTCGATAATATTGTGGCGCTTGGTTATCGGGGACTACTTAATCATTATTGCGGAATGTCACGTTATCCAGACATGTACTGGGACACACAAGTAAATAGATGGCAGATTCCTGATACACTTGCTACACGTGTAAATGTAGTTAATCCATGTGCGTTAAAATGGCATCAGGTTTATGCTAAAGCATTGCATGAAGCAGCCTTTGCTCCTGTTTTCAGCTTAAGCTTTGAAATGTACTCTCTTGCTGCCAACGAATATTGGGCACAAAGAGACATTCATGACAATCTGGGTAAAACGGCTTATGAGCCACCCAGCTATTTTTTCAGTCCTAGCAATATAAATGCTATGGCATATTTACAAAAAGGTTTTCTGGAATTCGCTGAAACTATGCAGATAGGCGGCTGCCAGGTCAATATGCAGATTGGAGAACCTTGGTGGTGGTATAATCCTGCAACCAACTTACCCTGCATATATGATTACTCTACCCGATTAGCCTTTAACCAAGATACAGGCCTATATGCACCAGATTTAGGAGACATTTTTCAATCAGTCTACCAGACTGGTACACCTTATGAAGAATTCAGACAGTGGCTACGAATAAAGCTAGGTCAGACATGTCAGGATATCCGCACTGTTCTCAAAAAGAATTATCCAGATGCGCAGTTTTGTCCCTTATTATTCTTACCTGCTATACGTACTCAGCAGCCCACTCTGTTAACCAGTATCAACTATCCACAGGAATACTATAGGTACCCTAATTTTGACTACATTATAGTCGAAGCTTATGACTGGATTTTAGAAAATAACCTGGAACAAGCCCACCGTACAATTATGGAAGTTGCCTTAGATGAATTAGCATATCCTAGTGACAAAACAGCTTATCTGGCAGGTTTTGTACCACCAGAGAATTTGACATATCTTTATGGTTTCAATAATAAGGAACCTTACCATAGGGCTATCTGGCAAAGGATTTTAGGAGATATGCAGAACAATGAAACTTTTGGGTTAATGAAACAGTTAATCTGGGCATATCCACAAGTTATGGCTCATTCCCTTACAATTGATATCAAAAATGCACCAGATGGCTTTTTTTTGGCAGAACAATATTATTCTGCAATAAATGATAATACGCCCTACCCGCCTGAAATTTACTTATAAGTTAAAGCCAGAACCAAACCTGCTCAAATAGAGCGGGTTTGGCTCTAAAAAACTTTTTTACTGTAGCAGGCTACGCAGCATCCAGGCAGTTTTTTCATGCACATCAATACGCTGGGTTAATACATCAGCAGTTGGCTGGTCATTTACTTCATCTACGACAGGAAAAAGTTCACGTGCAGTGCGTGCAGTTGCCTCTTGAGCATTGACCAGATAACGGATCATTTCCTCAGCAGTAGGCACACCCTCTACTTCTTTAATTGTAGCGAGGTCATTAAACTGTTTATAGGTGCCGGGCGCAGGAAATCCAAGAGCACGAATACGTTCAGCAATAATATCAAGCGCATTCCATTGTTCTGTATACTGCTCCATAAACATTGCGTGCAGACTACTGAACATTGGGCCCGTAACATTCCAATGAAAGTTGTGCGTCATCAGATATAGAGTATAGCTATCTGCTAAAAGACGGGATAGTCCCTCAACAATTTTCTTGCGGCCTTCAGTGGAAATCCCGATATTAATTTCAATTTCATTAGTCTGGTTCTTAGCCATTTTTTACTCCAGATTATAGCTTTTTGAATGGTTTACCATATTTGTTATACCTGAGCAGCTTATGAGGTAGTAGCATTCTTAAGTAAAAAGATTTATTAATATGTTTATTTTTACACGCTGAATTGATTTTAAAAAAGAAAAAGTATATTTTTCAAATTAAAAACTTGGATTTATATATACCATGTATCAGTTTTACTGATTAACTTCTTCATCAAAAGCCATGAATTATTCTTCTTAATTAATCTTTATTTTCTCTTAGTACATTTATACTATGGCGCACTCAATTTAACGGATTTGATTATGCAACCTGCTCTCCAAATCGATGTCATGCGCGATTCTGCTGACACCGTCGTGAGTATACTAAAATCGCTGGCCAATACAGATCGCCTATTAATCTTGTGCCATTTAGCTCAAGAAGAATTAAACGTTTCTGAAATTGAGGAAAAAACTCAAATTACTCAGCCTACCTTATCTCAACAGCTGATGATGTTACGTAAGAGTGATGTAGTTATCACACGGCGTCAGGGAAAGCAGATTTTTTATTCAATTAAAGATCAGAAACTAACCCAAGTTTTACATACACTTTATGACCTCTATTGTCCAAAATAATAATAAAATTCTATATATTCAGTAAATTAATAGCAGTTTATTAAGTAACACTTTTAAAGGCAGCGACTTTTTATCACTTTTTATGCATAATATATGAAAAAATGTGATTTAGGCTATTATATGGCTATGCGTCGTTTATCTATACCCACTCTTTTTCCGGCATGGCAATGGCTGAGTAGATATAACGGACCAAAATTTAGATCAGATTTACTGGCAGCATTAATTGTTATTGCAATGCTGGTACCACAAGGTATGGCCTATGCCATGGTCGCCGGTCTGCCTCCTGTAATGGGGTTATACGCCAGTATCCTGCCCATGATTATTTATGCCATGGTCGGTGGCAGTCCAACGCTTTCAATTGGTCCAGTTGCTATTATCTCCATGATGGTCTTTGGCACCCTTGCCCCGCTATACGAAGTAGGTTCGCCAGTTTATATTGAAGCAGCTTGTCTGCTAGCGCTACTCACCGGCTTTATTTCTTTACTTTTAGGTATATTCCGTTTTGGTTTTCTAATTCAGCTGATTAGTCATCCGGTTATAAAAAGTTTTATTATTGCTTCAGCTCTGCTTATTGCATTAAGCCAATTTAAATTTCTTTTTGATATTCCCTTACAAACCAATAATGTTCCAGAATTCTTGGTATCTTTTTGGCAGTATGTACGTTATAGCAACTTTGCTACTCTGGCGCTTGGAATCACTGCTGTATTGTTTCTGGTATATATTCCTGCCTTTTTAAACTCAGCCTTTATAAAAACCAGAGCAGGTTCACTGATTTTTCTGATTCGTGCCTTACCCCTCCTTCTGGTTATAGTTTCGATTGGACTGATGTATTTTCTGAACTTGCAACAGGCAGGCATTAAAACTGTAGGAGAAATTCCTTCAAGTTTCCCCCCTATTGCTATACCACACTGGAACATGCAAATGGTAATTGATTTGCTTCCTGGTGCTGCTCTTATTGCAATGATCAGCTTTGTAGAGTCTCTTTCAATTGCACAGGCCACTGCATTGCAGCAGCGTAGTAACCTGAACAGTAATCAGGAACTTATTGCACTTGGCTTGGCGAATATTAGTGCCGGAGTCACCTCTGCCTTTCCCGTAACAGGAAGTTTGTCACGTACAGTTGTAAATGCCGATGCTGGTGCACGCACTCCAATGGCTGGCGTACTCTCTTCACTGTTTATTATTGTGGTTAGTATGTATTTTACCGGGTTCCTGCGAGATTTACCGCTGGCTATCCTGGCTGCAACCATTATTGTTTCTATCTGGAAGCTGGTTGAATTTAAACCATTTCTTGAGACTTGGCGTTATTCTAAGGCAGATGGCATCGCAATGTGGATTACATTTTTCAGTGTTATTTGCATTGATATCTCTACCGGTCTGATAATCGGAATTATCTCTACATTTATTTTAATGCTTTGGCGAATTAGCCGTCCTCATATTGCAGTGATTGGGTTGGTTAAAGGAACACAACATTTCCGTAATATTTCACGGCATCAGGTTATAACCAGCCCCAAAATCTTTTCGATCCGTATTGATGAAAACCTGAGCTTTTTAAATGCGAATACCTTAAAAGGCTATATCATTACTGAAGTAAGTAAAAATGCCCAGCTTGAGCATGTCATTATTAACTGCTCAAGCATTAGCGCTATCGACTTAAGTGCACTGGAAATGCTTGAGGAAATAAATGCAGAGCTCGCTAAACTTCATATTCAGCTGCATTTTTCAGAAATCAAAGGCCCTGTTATGGATAAGCTTAAAGACTCCCCCTTATTGCAGCATTTAAATGGCCAGGTTTTTTTCTCTCACTTTCAGGCAATGCAGAACTTGGCACCAGAGCTTTTTCAGCCTGAAATGCCCCATTAAAATTTAAATATTAACAATGCAAGTGATCTATGAATATTCAAATGTGATAAAAGTATTTAGCTTTTATTATATTTATATCATTCGAAAGACCATGGACGGGTCAGTAAAAATTAATTTCAAGCTTTATGTATTTTATGTATAAAATAGCCGGCTTGTACTTTTGGCCCTTATAGGTCTCATAAGGCTTTCCTATGTTCTCATACTTATTTCGCTTAAGCCTGGTTACTCAAATTGTCATTGCCATTATTCTGGGCATGCTGGTAACCTGGCTTTTCCCTCAAGCAGCTCCCTATCTCAGCTTACTGGGTGATCTTTTTATTAAGGCACTTAAGTCAGTGGCCCCGATTCTGGTTTTTGTTTTAGTTATGGCTTCCATTGCCAATTTCAAACTGGGTCAGACTGCACATATCAGACCTATTTTAATGATGTATATGGTTGGTATGCTTCTAGCTGCATTTAGTGCTGTCTTTGCCAGTCTAATGTTTCCAAGTACATTGTTCCTGGATGTGCCAAGTCAGCTCGAAGTACAGGCTCCAGGGGGGTTGGGAGAGATACTGAAAAACCTGTTATTGAGCTTTATTGCCAATCCAGTTGTGGCGCTGAGTGAAGCGAACTTTATTGGAATTCTAGCGTGGTCTGTCATATTGGGGCTAGCGTTTCGACACGCGTCTGAGACTTCACGTGTGGTACTGACTGATGTTTCCAATGCCATTAGTAAAGTGATCGCAATTGTAATCCGCTTTGCTCCATTGGGTATATTCGGTTTGGTTGCTGCAACTTTCGCTGATGCTGGCTTAAAAACGCTGGAAAGTTATGCACAGCTTTTAGCAGTGCTGCTTGGCACTATGCTTTTTGTTGCCCTTATCATTAATCCTTTGCTGGTTGCAGTTGTTACCCGCAGTAACCCTTATCCGCTAGTCTTAACATGCTTACGCGAAAGTGCCATTACTGCTTTCTTTACCCGTAGTTCCGCTGCTAATATTCCGGTTAACCTCGACCTGGCACGACGTTTGGGTGTAAATGAAGCAACTGCCAGTGTATCTATTCCCTTGGGTGCTACTATCAATATGGCAGGTGCGGCGGTCACTATTACTGTGCTAACACTCGCGACTGTACATACTTTAGGCATACCGGTCAGCATTTCAACCATGTTAATCCTTTCCGTGGTTGCTACAGTATCGGCCTGTGGAGCTTCTGGGGTTGCTGGCGGTTCATTGCTACTGATTCCTGTGGCCTGCGGCCTGTTCGGTATTTCATCTGAAATTGCTATGCAGGTGGTTGCAATCGGAATGGTGATCAGTGTGCTTCAGGACTCGACTGAAACTGCATTAAATTCATCAACTGATGTACTATTTACTGCTGCTGCTGACCGTGGAATGCGTTAATCTATTGAAAGGACAATAATTCGCGAGTGTAGCGATGCCTTTTCAAAAACTGCCTGCATGGATTCAAATAGGTGCTTTTTTACTGGCAATCAATGCGGGCATGATTAATGTACTTGGACTGGTGACTGTCTTGCATCAGTCTGTCTCACATATGACCGGTAATATTAGTATGCTGGCCATGAGCCTGATTAATTGGGAACCCTCTAGTGTTCTGTACCTGATATTGGTGGTCCTTTGCTATGTTACCGGTTCATTTTATAGTGGCCTGATTCTTGGAAATAGTCACTTTCAGCTTGGACGCCGTTATGGTTTGCCACTTAGTCTGGTTGCGCTATTCATTTTCCTGTGCTGGATATTGTTACCCTATTTCCCACGATATGCTTTATTGTGGGCCTGTGTTGCAATGGGCGTGCAAAATGCAATGGTTAGCCATTATAAAGGTACAATCATTCGCACTACCCACTTATCAGGGGTATTAACTGATCTTGGGCTGGCGCTAGGTTATTGCCTACGTGGCCTGAGCGTTGGAAAGCGTCGTATTATTCTTCATTTACTTATTCTCTTCGGCTTTTTAATCGGTGGTATTGTTGCCAGTCTGATTTATCCTTATCTAAAATTACAGTCATTTCTCGTACCGGCAGTTTTGAGTTTATTGCTCAGCATCATCTACTGGTCTATATACTTTCGTCATAAGTCTACACAGCATTCAAGCTGGGAGTAATCAAACATGGTTAAAAATGCACTACAGGCCCAACTTTTAAAAGCCGGCTTGGTAGATAATAAAAAAGCAAAAAAGCTGAGCAAACAGGCACAGCATGAACAGCGTACCGGTCAAAGTGACGAGGCTGCACTCAAGGCAAAAATTGAGCAAGAAAAACAGGAAAAGTTAGCTAAAGATCAGGCTCTAAATCAGGAAAAACAGCGTCAGCTTGAAGAAAAAACTTTAAAAGCCAATATTGTCCAAATGATCTCTCATCATAAGATCAAGGAAACTGACGGCGATATAACTTATCAGTTTATCGATGAAGGCAAAATCAAAAAAGTCTATATCTCACAACAGGTTTATAATGCACTGGTTTCAGGCAGTTTAATGATTGCACGAGATAATGGCAGCTATGCCTATTTACCAAAAGCCTTGGCAGAAAAAATTGATGCGCGCATGGAAGGGTTTATTTTACATAATAGTACGCAGGCCAATGATCAATCAACTGATGAAGAAGATCCATATGCAGCATATGTTATTCCTGATGATTTAATGTGGTAAAACACCTCTTCTTGAGGTAATACTATAAAGTTTCAATTTGCTAATAAAACGTATATAAAAAGTTGTTTATAGCCTGTTTCAAGCAATAAACTTTTACAATCATGCAATTAATCATAATTGTAGGGGTAAATGGCTTGGAACAGCTGGCTTTTATACAAAATATTCAGGACTGGTCAGATCAGTTTCCTTGGTTAGAGATGTTGACATCATTAGGCATTCTTATTCTGCTAGCCGCTCTGGCTAACTTTATTGCCAAACAGGTCGTAGTAAGAGGCCTACGTAAACTCATCAGCAAGATGAAGTTTGCCAATAGCAGTATTTTCGCTGAACATAGTGTAATTCGTCGCATAGCTAATATTGTTCCGGCTATCGTCATTATGAATGGCATCACTACGGTTCCACATCTTTCACTCAAGCTTGTAACTTTTGTACAAATGGGAGCACAGGCTTTTATTTTCCTTACATTAGCGCTGGCTTTGAGCGAACTTCTTAATATTTTTAACCTGATTTATCAGCGCAATCCAAAATCAAAAAATAAGCCTATTAAAGGATACTTGCAGCTGGTTAAATTAATGCTGTATATCGTCTGTGCTTTAATGATTTTAGGTACTTTCCTGAAGAAAGATGTGTTTACCCTGCTAGCAGGCTTTGGTGCTATGGCGACTGTGCTGATGCTGGTTTTTCAAAATACTATTCTTTCGCTGGTGGCCAGTGTACAAATTTCTTCTTATGATATGGTACGTATCGGAGACTGGATTGAGATGCCATCATTAAATGCGGATGGCGATGTCATTGATATGTCATTACATACGGTCACAGTACAAAATTTTGACAAGACCTTTACGACTATTCCCACCAATAAACTGATTACTGATACTTTTAAAAACTGGCGTGGTATGAGCAATGCCGGTGTAAGACGTATCAAACGTGCTATTTACATTGACCAAAGCACAGTGCATTTTATGACGAATGAAGAGCAGCAAAAGCTAAAGGACTTTTTGCTTCTTGACCAGTATTTGAATATTAAAGAAAGTGAAATTCAAAAATTTAACCAGCAGCTTGGCAATCAGGCTATTTATAATCAGCGTCGCTTGACAAACTTAGGTACATTTCGTGCTTATATAGAGTTTTATTTAAAACAGCATCCAGGTATTGCTCAGCATCAGACAATTATGGTGCGTCAATTACAACCTACCAGTGAAGGACTTCCCCTTGAGATTTATGCATTTAGTAATACAACTTCATGGGTAGATTATGAAGCCATTCAGTCAGATATTTTTGACCACCTGATTGCCATTATTGGAGAATTTGGACTACAGGTTTATCAAGCCCCTTCTGGGCAAGACTGGAAAGTCTTGTCTAATGCAGAAGTTATTGAACATTCCTGATTTTTTACACACTGTATAACAGGCTTTTACAACGAAGCCTGTTATATAAGTACTTATTTTTTAAATTATAGTATTGTGAGAAGTTCATTCTATTTTACTATCTCAGGCGTTGGCTTATGCATTATTTAAACGACACTTATTAATATTAAAAATTTAAACACCAGATGAAATACTAAAGAAAATTTTATAATACTAATATTTATAAAGCTCAATTAATATACAGCCCTATTTTACCTATATAAAATTATAGAGTTAATTCAGAAAATACAATGATTAAAATACATACCGCCATTGAGCTCATTCTTCTTTTCTCTTAAAAATGATCTGTCCATTTTGATCAATTTTAGTAAATTTAAAGTTTTTTCCTGAATAAATACGGTCTGGAGAAGTATGGAAAGGTGCTGTAGACATAATATTCGCTCTTCTTTTAAGTACATGTTCATGCTGAGATTTATAAGCATAATAGAATAATCCACCAACAAATAATAAGAAAAGTGCAACTAATCTTATCCTCACAATTTTTACCTTCTCTTTAATAAATTCTGACTAATTTTGTATGATTTAATTTAATATGTATACAAAATAATAAAATATTTTTTTATTTAAATGGATTTTAAACACAATTAACCTCTTGTATTCTTATAAATTTTATATTTCATGATCATCTATTTAATATAATTAATCCTTCTCTTAAAATTAAAAATGAATTTTTACTGAAAAGCTTCTTGTATGATAAGGGCTGATAGCATAATTTTCTCTTAAGGATATAAGCTTTTAAAAGACTAAAGTTTAAGAAAAATAGTTTTCTGCAAGAATAAGTTCAACTTTGAAAGTAAGTAAGCTCTAGCTATTCATTTTGAACAGAAGCTATTAATCAGGTAAATAAAATATATGATAAATGGATTTAATTACAAAAGTTTTGAAGAGGCTGGGCAAGCTGTCCTGCACTACTTGCATGCCCATCTTGGTTTTAACCTGTGGATGATTACCCGAGTAGAAGGTAAAAACTGGATCATCTTACAGTGTGAAGATCATGGATATAATGTCAAGCAAGGCCAAGTCCTGAACTGGACCGATACGCTATGCTCGCAGATGGTGACGGAAACAGTACCCAGAATTGTACCTCGCTCTAGAGATATTCCTCTATATGCTAATGCACCTATAAACAAGCAGGTCAACATAGAAGCTTATTATTGGTCAGCCCCTGCTTAATGAAGATGGCAGCCTGTTCGGTACATTATGCGCAGTTGACCCACAACCACAACCAGAATCAATTTTACAATATGCTGAAATGATTGAGCTTTTTGCACAGTTATTAAGTTATATCTTACAAACTGAGCTACGTGAAAACGAGAAAATTCGACAACATGAAAGACTTGAAGCTGAAGCATTAAGAGATAGCTTAACTGAGCTATATAATCGTAGAGCTTAGAATAATTTGGTCAGTGCTGAAGAAGACCGTTGTAAACGGCATGGACACCCTGCTTCAATTCTCATTGTTGATCTCAATAATTTAAAAACTGTTAATGACAGTCTGGGGCATACTTCCGGCGATGAATTAATTCAAAGAACAGCCTCTGTACTTCTTGCTAGTGTAAGGCGTAAAGATATTGTGGCTCGCTTGGGTGGAGATGAATTTGGTATTTTAAGTATAGAAAATGATCAAGAAGGTGCTTTAGCTTTATTTCACCGTATTCAGGAGGCTTTTAAAGAAGCCGGAATAGATGCCGCTATTGGAGTTGCTTCGCGGCGACCTCATCATGGCCTTAACAAAGCAGCAATCGCAGCAGATAAAAATATGTTTGAGCATAAACTGTCAGGTAAAACTAAAACTTAAAAATATAAATATCTGTTTTAATTAAAAAATTTATATGTATTAGTTCAGACTTGATCGTACATTCTTCTTGAAAAAGAGAAAGTTACCCGTTTTGATAAAGGTGTCGAAATCTTAATCAAACAAAGGTAACTTTCTTATGTTGCATACTAACAATCAAATCATCAAACACAAAGTCGGCTTACTCAATTTAGCTGAAGAGCTTCAAAATGTTTCTAGAGCATGCAAAGTGATGGGTGTCTCTAGAGATACTTTCTATCGCTATCATGAGTTAGTACAGTCTGGTGACATTGATGCATTAATCAATAAGTCCCGTCGAGTACCAAATCTAAAAAACCGTGTAGATGATGCTACAGAGCTG
>NZ_JIBB01000045.1:0-24345 GCF_000620525.1 Acinetobacter sp. UNC436CL71CviS28 | reverse complement strand
AATTTAGCTCAAATTTAACCTGACAGGCACAATAAAAATCGGGTAACTGTCAGATCAGGTTTGAGCTAGTACAGTTAAACGCTACTTATAACTTTAAAGCACAGTCTTTTAAATAAAAAAACTGTGTGCGCACCTATTAATGACAGTGGTAATCACCAGTTTTACTGTTGGTATGACAACCCTGTGAGTTCGTTCCCCCAGAATGAGCATTCGCATAGGTAAATGACATGCCTATAAAGCATATTAATAAAATTCTTTTCATCTTAATCCCTCTCAAATAATTAGAATATCAACTGTATGATCTTTAATCAAAGCCAACATGGCTTAGACCATTTTTAAATAAATCAAATATATAAAAATATAACGGGAAAATTTAGCCATCAAAACTAAAAAAAGGAACTTATAAAATTTCTCCTTAAGCATTCCACTGACCAGGGTAATGGGATCACCGATCACTGGAACCCAGCTTAATAGCAGTAGAGGTGAATCATAATGCCCATATAGGTTCTGTGCCTTTAATAGCTTTTCTTCAGACACAGGAAACCATTTCTTATCTTTGTATCTTTCAATTTGTATTCCCAACCACCAATTCACGCATGAACCTAATACATTCCCTAGCGTTGCCACACCTATAAGTAAAACCGGTGAATATTCTCCCAATATTAGCATTCCTGCCAATACAGATTCTGATTGAAGAGGCAGTAATGTTGCTGCCCCAAATGCACTTAAGAATAAAAAAATATAAGCCACTATTTAGACCAATGTTGATGATACTTATCAATCATAAATTCATGTTCATGCTTACCTTTATGGTTGTGCTGCAATAAATGCTCGTGATCTTCTGGTAAATCAAGATGAGTATCTTCTAAAACTAAATTATCGTTTTTTGGCCAGATAACAAACGCAGCTACCATTGATGCTAGGGCAATGAATGCCATAGGCACAAAGGTTATAAGCGTTCCAAAGTTTGTACTTAACCAGCCCACTAATGGATAAGTGATTAGCCAGCAGGCATGTGAAAATGCAAATTGAGCTGCAAATAGCGCTGTCCGGTTTTCACTGGGAGCAGACTTTCTAATAAGACGTCCGGTTGGTGTTTGAGAAACTGAATAACCAATACCTAATATAAACCAGAGGGCTAATAGCCCAGTATAGGCAGAAATAAAGTAACCGCTAAACAGTCCAACGACGAGAACCACAGTGCCTGAAAGCATGACAGTTCTATCATTCAATTTATCTAATATTTTTGGTAATGCAAATGCAGCAAGCATTGAGCCTAATCCAAATAAACCAAATGCCCAAGTAGTCGCCTGTTCAGTTAATTCAAATGTCGTTTGAACCAAAACAACCGTATTGACAATGACAACCGCACTGGCTGAAGCAATAGCCAGATTTAAAGCGAGTAAGGCTTTTAGGCGGGGTGTTCTGAAATATATTTTTGCGCCTTGTTTGATTCGGTTATATACCCCGATAAACTCCGGCATTTTCGCATTTGGTAATTTCGCACTGACTACAAATAGTGCCGAACCAATAAATCCAACCACAGTTCCCAAAAACAAGTTATGATAACTCATCACAGTGAGTAACAAGCCTGCCAGCATTGGACTTATAATATTTTCTAGATCGTAGGCCAATCGTGATAGAGACAGCGCGTTTGTATACTCTTCTTCTATGGGCAATACATCAGGAATCATGGCTTGAAATGTGGGGGTAAAAGCAGCTGAGGCAGACTGAAGAATAAAGATCAAAATATAGATTTGCCAGATTTGAGTCACGAAAGGCAGACACAATGCGGTTAAGGCTCGAATGACATCCAACCCTACCAAAACTTTTTTTCTCGGTAATCTTTCTGCAAATGCGGAGGCAATGGGTGCGACACTAATATAAGCAATCATTTTAATCGCCAAGGCAATACCCAGGACTTGGGCTGCTTGCTCTTTTGCGATGTCATAAGCCTGTAAAGCTAGAGCAATAGTAATGAGTCCAGTACCAATCAAAGCGATGACTTGGGCTAAGAACAAATGCCGATATGTTGTGTTTTTTAATACTTCTAGCATTTTAGGGACTCCTTATTTAGAACCTAACTTTTATGCCATAAAGGTTCCAGATGAGGCTTAGACCTCATCTGGAATTTTACAAATTAAAAGACCTTTTTCATTTCACTGAAATGACCTTCAATATTCAAAGTTACAGTCACTGGATTTTCTGTTCTGTTTCGCCAGAACCAGCCATGCTTTCCGTCAAATGCAGCGGTCAATGTGCCAGATTGCTCAGTTTCATTTTTACCTTTACCGTATCCATGATAGAAGTCTTTTGGTGCATTTACAGGATCGCCATGCGTGTCATAGTTCAGACCACCACCTGAAGATTTCCAGTCAAAGCTTACACTGGCATGTTTAGGCATAGCCAACTTAACTTCAGTTGCCTGGTTAGGTTTTAATTCGATAGAGATCGATTCTTTCTTAATAGCTGGCATCATATTTGAGCTCTCATCTGATACAGCAGCCTGAGCAACCGAACTATTAGCAGTAATTACTGAAGGGACCTGAGAGGTCTCTCCCATACCATTCTCTGATTCAGCCGCTAAAGATTGCTTAATTTCACCCATTTTGGTTAAACCTAACACTTTACCTACACCAGTAGGGTCAATAGCGTATTCGGCTGGCATTACCCAAGTCACAAGAACAACAATGGCGCTCACCGCAGCAATAACAGTTGATTTGATCAGTTTTTTTGCAGAGGGTAATTCAACATCTTTTGGAATTTCAGCGTTAAACATAATTTAGATCCTTATTGAGTAATGAAGCCAGTGAGTTGGTAGCCAACAAGTAGAAAACCAAGGAACATCAAGAAGACATTGCTTTGATATGCTGTTCTGAAGAAATAAGGGGTTTTTCTCCACATCGTCATAAGCAGTAAAATGATGGCTAATGCCATGAGTTGCCCTAATTCGACCCCAATGTTGAATGAGATCAGATTCGCAAGCAGGCCATCATCTGGCACTTCATATTCCTGAATTTTTACAGCTAAACCAAAGCCGTGAATCAAACCAAAAATCAGCGTGGCAATTTTTGTATTAGGCTGGAATCCCAACCAGCGCTGATAGGCACCTAAATTATCTAAAGCTTTATAAACAATAGAAAAACCAATGATTGCATCAATAATGTATGCATTCATCGAAATGTTGTAATAGACTCCTATTAGCATAGTAACTGAATGGCCCATGGCGAAAAGGCTGACATACAAACCAATATCTCTCATACGGTATAAAAAGAAAATAATACCGACCAGAAATAATAAATGGTCATAACCTGTAACCATGTGTTTGGCACCCAGATAGATAAAGGGGATCACATGAACACCGTAGATTTCCTGTATATAGCCTTTATCACCCTCTGCAACACCATGAGCAAAAAGTGCAGGACTTATCAAGACCATACATAAAGCAATCAACAGCTTTAAATAGGTTTTGAGCTTCACATAATGTGAATCAATAATTTGCATCTAAATCAAACTCCAAAAATTAAAAAATAGTTCAAAAAAACTTATGATTTTTTTTGGAGGTTTAAAAATACGACTTGCAAGCAATAGAGCGTATTTCTGAGTGCGGTCAAATATTTGCGCACTTAACAGAAGCAAGATGAGTGCTATCTCTTTGAGAGAGGCAACATTAGAAAAATGTTCGTAATAGTTATCTTGATGATGTGAATGTTGCTGATTTACCTCATGATGATGAGTATGAATCACATCTACATAGGCATGCTCTTGAAAGCGGGTTTCAGTCGCATGCTCGTTAAAATGCAGACATAGTGCAAGACTGATGATGCAGACCAGCCACATCATCCCATATTTCATTTTTGAATCTTGCACTACTGCCATCATATTGAACTGCTCTACCCGTTCTGCTCAGCGAAATCCTCAGATTTCTTCTGACGAGCTTGGTTAAACCAAACGTACAATGTTGGCAGGATAATCAAGGTAAGTAGCGTTGAGGAAATAATTCCCCCTATGACAACGGTTGCAATTGGACGCTGTACTTCTGAACCAATCCCCACGTTTAAAGCCATCGGAATAAAGCCCAAAGAGGCAACCAGTGCAGTGATCAGCACTGGCCGCATACGTTCTAATGCGCCATGTTTTACTGCATCAATCAGCCCTTCACCCTGATCACGTAATCTCTGAATGGCCGATACGAGTACCAAACCATTGAGTACTGCAACACCTGATAAAGCAATAAAGCCTACAGCAGCCGAGATAGAGAAAGGAATATCACGGAGTGCTAAAGCAATGACTCCCCCCGTTAATGCAAAAGGCACACCGGTAAAAACCAGCACACTATTTCTGATATTGCCTAAGGCCATATAGATCATTGCAAATATCAAAATTAATGCGATGGGTACAACAATCATAAGTCGATTAGAGGCTGATTCCATTTGTTCAAAAGTACCGCCCCAAGTGAGCCAATACCCTTCTGGCATTTGGAAATCAGAGTTTAATTTTGATTGTGCTTCAGCAATATAGCTACCGATATCAGTACCACGCACGTTTGCCGTGATAACAATACGACGCTTGCCATTTTCACGAGAAATTTGGTTGGGTCCTTGAATATTCTTTAATTCAATCAACTCGGACAACAATACACTTGAACCATCAGGTAAATTGACAGGAATTTGATACAGTTTTTCCAGTTCAGTTACTGAGTTTTGATCCATCCGTACAACAATATCGAACTTACGATCACCCTCAAATACTTTACCTGCTGTTTCACCGGTGATTAGACTAGAAACGTGCTTTTGCACATCTTCTGCATCTAGCCCATAGTTCGCAATCATATCTTTTTTGAGTTCAACAGACACCATTGGCAGTCCCGACATCTGTTCAACTTTCAAGTCAGCTGTACCATTCACACCTTCAAGTACATCTGCAACACTATTCCCCAATTCCAAAAGCTGCTCTAAATCATCTCCATAAATTTTTACAGCAACGTCAGTACGGACACCTGAAATAAGTTCGTTGAATCGCATTTGAATCGGTTGAGTGAATTCATAGTTGTTCCCATATACACCTTTAGAAACACGTTCAATTTCAGCAACGATAGCGGATTTTTCTTTATCTGGATCTGGCCACTGATCGCGTGGTTTCAATATGACAAAATTATCAGCTACGTTTGGCGGCACCGGATCAGTTGCAATCTCAGCCGTACCGACTTTGGCAAATATCGTTTGAACCTCAGGGATTTTCTTGATTTCTTTCTCAAGCGCATATTGCATTTCTACCGCCTGAGTTAAGGACGTGCCCGGTATACGCAGCGCATGTAAGGCCACATCACCTTCATCTAAAGAGGGGATAAATTCAGACCCCAATCGTGTTGAAAGGCTTGCACTGAATACAAAGAATACGGCTACAAAAGCAATCAACTTGTATCTATGATTCAATGACCAATCTAAGACCGGGTTATAAATCTTTTTAATGAAGTGAACAATTCTAGACTCTTCATCTTTGATTTTACCTGCGGTCACTAAAGCCACCATTGCAGGTACAAATGTAATCGATAGAAGCATAGCGGCAACCAATGCCATCACCACGGT
This sequence comes from Acinetobacter sp. UNC436CL71CviS28, assembly GCF_000620525.1. Lineage (NCBI taxonomy): Bacteria > Pseudomonadati > Pseudomonadota > Gammaproteobacteria > Moraxellales > Moraxellaceae > Acinetobacter > Acinetobacter sp. UNC436CL71CviS28. The sequence goes on along the minus strand of NZ_JIBB01000045.1, from coordinate 18,757 downwards.
CATTGCCATAGGCGTGAACATCTTGCCTTCTACCCCAGTCAAGGTCATTATCGGCAAATACACTAAGATGATGATCAACTGACCATAGAGAATGGCTTTTCGTGATTCTTTAGTCGCTTCAAAAACCGTCGTGAATCGTTCTTGACGGGTGAGTATTCGTCCTAATTCTTTCTGCTTCATCGCCAATTTAGCAAGTGAGGCTTCAACAATTACCACGGCACCATCTACAATGATCCCGAAGTCCAAAGCCCCTAAACTCATTAAATTTGCACTAATTTTCTGATTCACCATACCTGTTATGGTCATCAGCATAGACAGTGGTATCACCATTGCGGTAATCAGTGCAGCACGGAAATGACCAAGAAAAATGAACAACACGACAATGACCAGAATTGCACCTTCGAGCAAATTCTTCTTCACGGTTTCAATCGTGGCATCAACTAATGTCGTACGGTTATATACTGCTTTGGCTTCAACACCTTCAGGTAAAGACTTTTGGACTTGCTGTAATTTTTGATCTACTGCATGAGCGACATTACGAGAGTTTTCTCCAATCAGCATAAAAGCTGTACCCAGCACGATTTCCTGGCCATCTTTTGTTGCAGCACCTGTACGGAGTTCATGTCCAATAGAAATCTTAGCTACATCTTTTAAACGCAAAATATAACCATTGCTTGTGGTGATCGGAATATTCTGAATTTGTTCAATCGAACTGATTTGAGAATCAGAACGTATCAAGTACTGCTCACCATTCTTCTCAATATAGCCTGAACCTTTATTCATGCTATTTTTAGAAATAGCATCCAAAATAGTCTTTTGATCTAGACCAATACTTCGTAAATACGCATAGTCGGGCTGTACAACAAATTGTTTTAAATAGCCACCAATCGTATTGATTTCATTCACACCTTCGACATTTCGAAGCTGAGGCTTGATCACCCAATCCTGAAGTGTTCGCAATTCAGTCGGTGAAAGTGGAGTCGGGTTGTTTTTTGCATTTTCCACCGTGTACATGAAGATTTCGCCAAGTCCTGTAGAAACAGGACCCATAGAAGTCGATATCCCCCCCGGGAGACTTGGTGTAACCCCTTGCAACTTTTCATTCACTAGCTGACGGGCAAAGTAAATGTCCGTGCCTTCCTTAAAAATCGCAGTCACTTGAGATAAGCCGTATCTGGATACTGATCGGGTATAGTCCAGATTAGGAATACCAGCCAAAGCCGTTTCAATTGGGTAGGTGACCTGGGACTCCATCTCGGTTGGAGATAAGCCCTGGGCCTCACTGTTAATTTGAACTTGTACGTTGGTAATATCGGGTACAGCATCAATTGGCAGTTTAAAATAGTTGTAAACGCCAAATGCCCCTATGAATAGGAAAATGATCAGTACCAGCCAACGATTCTTTATCGAGAGCTTTACAATTTGGTCAAACATAAACGCTACTCCTTAATGATCATGAGTAGCGCCAGATTTACCCAGCTCTGCTTTTAATAAATAAGAATTACCTGCTGCATAAATCTGCCCTGCTTTTAGACCAGATTTAACTTCAACAAAACCATTAAATTTATCGCCTAACTCTAGAGGACGTGCTTCAAAGTCATTCCCGACACGAATAAACACCACATCCCAATCACGGAAGTTTTGCAAAGCATCTTCACGGACAACCATCGGTTTCATGCTCTGGTTTTCAAAGATTTGTGCAGTGATTAACTGCCCTGAACGCCATTTAAACTGGTTTGGAATTTCAATAAAGACTTGCGCAGTTCGTGTTTTTGGATCAATCACATCACTGATATATTTGATACGTCCCAACGCTTCTTCTGTGCCTGTTTGAGTTTGAGGCTTAACAGTTACTTTATTGTTTGGATTAATGGCATCCAATTTATCTGCTGGCACATTGACCACAGCAAGAAGTTGAGATGTATTGGCAATTTTGAACAATGGAGATGATGGCGTTACATTAGAACCAACTGCTCCAAGCACTTGTAAAATCGTACCTGACATTGCGGCTCTGACTTCAATTGTTCCATTACCCGCACCTCCATAAGAGCTGATTAAACTATTGAGTTCATTGGCCCTAGTCTGAGCATTTTCAAATTCACGTTTGGCATTGATGTAATCAATTTCAGGTGAAACACGCTTTTGGAATAAAGCTCGTTCCTGCTCCATCTTTTTACGGGCAAATTGTAAGGTATCCAATGCAAGAGTACGTTCCGCATTAAGACGAATTAAATCCGGACTTTGTACAGTCGCCAAAAGATCCCCCTGATTCACTTGATCGCCAATTGAACGGTACGTTTTTATTAATGTTCCGCTCGCTTTAGGGGTAATAAAACTTTCAAAATTATCAGGAAATTTCAGTTCACCTTTGAGTTCGAGTGCATTTTCAAACATCATGGGTTCAACTTTTAAAAGTTCCAAACCACTGCTCTTGATACTGCTATCAAGCATAGTGACTCGTCCCTCTTTGGTATCCCATTTCCAAGTATGTTTTTTACCTTGATAATCAACATTGATCACCATCAAGAATGAATGTGGCTCATAGACAATTTCATTGCCAATCAAGTAATCACTTTCAGGCTTAAATGATATGGTTTGTTCTGCATCAAGACGCTTGATAAAAATATTGGCGCTAATCTCTTTTGGTTTTAATGGCTTATCTTTAAAATAGCCATACACCCGTAAATGAGGCTCTACCCCTTCCTCGAATATTTTGACTTCAGCAGCAAAATCACCATCGCGATATAAACGGCCCCCATGCGGTCCTTTTTCATCTCCGGCCACAGCAACTTTTTCTTCAGCCCCTTCACTCTGACTTGAAGTTTCGGCTTTATTACCGGTTTTATACCAAGCGATTGCACATAAAACGACTAATAAAGCGATAACACCTGTAGTAATTAAAGTATTGGTTGGTTTATTCATATTTTCAGGCCTTATTCTTGATCTAAATTGGTCACATAATTTCGTTCAACCTCTGCAATTTGATTTTGCAAAGCCAACCACAAATCGAATCGAGCGAGATGTTTATCCAACCAAATTTGCTTAATACTATTGAATTCAAGTAAAGAAATTTTTCCTGCCTGATACCCCATTTCAGCAATTCTCAAACTTTCTTTGGTGGCAGGAAGTATCGACTGATCATAATTTTTGATCGAATCAATCAGGTTGGATACTTCAATAGACTTATTTTCTAATTCAATTTTAGAGTTACGGTTTACGAGAATAGAACGAGTTTCTGCATGCACTTGCTCAGCTTGTGCAAGTGCAATGCTCCCCTTATTTCGATTAAAAACAGTTAATGGAATTGATGTAGAAACCAGGAATACTTTGTCGTTGGTTTCCTGATAGTTCCTTACCCCTAAACCCAGCGTAATATCTGGTATGGCTTCTTTTTTAGCTAATTCATACCGGGTTTTAGCCAGTTGAGTTTTAAGCAAGGCGTCTTGTTCAGATAAACTCACTTTATCCTCAAAGTTAATGCTTAAAGGAACTTCTATTGCTTGATCAGGTAATACAGATATGAATTTGGAACACAGATTTTTTTGAAATTGAACTTTCTTCACTTCGTTCTGATAACGTAGTTTTGATTCAGACGATAAAGCTGAACTCAATTGAACATCAGATGGAATCACTCTGCCAAACTTCAATTTTTCATTCAGAACATGGGCTTGTCTCGCGTTCATCTTGCTTTCGGTAGAATAAATTTCTACCCGTTTTGAAGCCACATACCAATTTGACATACAAACACGGAAATCGGCCTTTAATTCAGCCTGACGCTTCAATGCCTCAAATTGGTTGTTATTGCCCTGAAAACCCGCCAACTGTTTACGCAAAGTGCGTTTATTATTGAGAGGAATATCCTGAGACAAACCAATCATCGTCGTTGGCCCATCAAGATCTTTAAGGTCTGAATTACCTAAATTGTCTAATTCAAGATTAAACGTAGGATTATTAAGTCTACCGGCATATTTCTGATTTATGGCATATGCATGTTGAGACTGTTGCAAACTCTTCAAAATTGAATCGTTTGAAATTACCTGTTGTTGTAGCTGAACGTAATCAGATGCTGCAAATAATCGAGTCGTTGCTGCTACTAAACCACAGGCCAAAAATATCTGATATTTTTTAGACATGACTTTACCTATACAAAAAAATGAAAATTATTTTTTGTACAGAAAAATCAATTTCTTAGAACAATTAAACCTTTTGTAAATATATAGGAATTACAAAGATATTCTATCCTTTTCCTAAGTGCATAGGATCGAACGGGTCGTTCAAAAAGACTCAGGAAAATCAGAATGAGGGGGAGGGAAAAACTCAAGAGAAAAACTGGATCAATGCTCATTTGGTCTTTAGCTTGAACCGGTGGAGTAGAATGATGAAAAGGTGCTTCATCATAACTGGTCCAGTTGTGATTTTTAGTATCTTCTATTAAGACTTGCTCTTCAGCATGATGAATAAGAGACCATTGGCTGGAACTGTCTGTTTCAACTGAGATAGTCACATCATGATGATGATCAAGATTTTTAGCTATAACTGGCGCCCATGTGTAAGCTCCCGTTGTTGTTATTGCAAACAAAAACAGGACAAACGCAAGAATAAGTTTTGAGAACTTATTATGTGGCATACGAAAAAATCATCTCGAGATTCGCAGAAAGCATACTGAATAGAACTTCAAAAGTAAATTGTTACCTAAGATAAAAACTATTTGTATTATTTTTAGAAAAAAGTATGAGTAAGCTACCAAAGATAAGTACTCTAATGTTTGAGTTCCTCAACAACCTTATTTTAGAATTATCTTATTCAATACCCACTACTGTTGTTATGCCTGTAATAAGGATCTCATTTCCAAATATATAAAGTGAAGCCAACAAAACTTTAAATGTATATAAAAAAGGGTTAAATAATTGCAAGGGGGGCTTTAAAACGTTTTAATCGTAAAGCATTTCCTAGTACAAATATTGACGAGAGAGCCATTGCACCTGCAGCAAATACAGGAGAAAGTAGCAGTCCAAATTGCGGATAAAGTACACCTGCTGCAATAGGAATCAGAGCTGCATTGTAAACAAATGCCCAAAATAAATTTTCACGAATATTGGTTATAGTCGCTTTGCTTAAAGCGATAGCATTTGGCACTCCTTTCAGGTTGCCAGACATCAAAACCACATCAGCAGCTTCAATAGCTACGTCTGTACCTGTACCTATCGCTAAACCAATATCTGCTTCTGCAAGTGCAGGGGCATCATTAATGCCATCTCCAACATATGCGAGTTTACCATATTGATTTTTTAATTTTTTAACGGCCTCTATTTTACCTTCAGGTAAGACTTCAGCAATAACCTCATCAATACCTAGTTTTTTTGCAATCGCTTGAGCTGTATGACGGTTATCACCTGTAATCATGGCAACCTTTAGACCTAACTGATGTAACGCTTCAATTGCAGCAAATGTTGATTCTTTAATTGGATCTGCTACAGCAATAATGGCAGCAAGTTTCTGGTCAATCGCAACATAGAGAGGGGTTTTTCCTTCTTCTCCCAAACGATCCGAAAATTGAGAAAAAACATTAGGATTCAAACCTAGTTTTTCCATATATCGATCTGCACCGATATGAACCAAATGCTCAGAAACCTTCGCTTCTATTCCGTAGCCGGTCACTGATTTAAAATCAGCAACAGGGGACAGGATTAATTCCTTATCTATAGCGGCTTGTACAATTGCTCGAGCAATAGGGTGCTCAGACTTTGATTCAACGGCTGCCATCAGTGAAAGTACGGTATTGTATTCAAAACCTTCTAAGACATGCAGATCGGTTAAAATTGGTTTCCCTTCAGTCAGAGTCCCTGTTTTATCAACTGCAACCACTTTAGTTTCTTTGAGCAGCTGTAAAGCTTCACCTTTACGGAATAAAACCCCCATTTCAGCACCCCGCCCAGTTCCCACCATGATTGATGTAGGCGTTGCAAGTCCCATCGCACAAGGACATGCAATAATGAGTACAGCAACCGCGTTCACTAAACTAAAAGTTAGGGCTGGTTCAGGGCCGAAGATAAACCACGTAAGAAAAGTTAAAAGAGAGAGACCCATTACTACAGGTACAAACCACATGGTAATTTTATCAACCAATGCCTGAATAGGCAGCTTGGAACCCTGTGCCTGTTCAACCATTCGGATGATTTGAGAAAGCACTGATGAACTACCAACAGAGGTGGCTTTGATATTTAAGCTACCACTTTGGTTAATTGTTCCTCCTACCACAGTAGAGCCTATCGTTTTTTCAACGGGCATAGGCTCGCCAGTAATCATGGATTCATCAATAAAACTTTGGCCGTGAATAACTTCACCATCGACAGGGATACGCTCGCCTGGTCTAATCTCTACAATCGTTCCTGTTTGAACTTCGGCAATCGGAACTTCTATCATCTGATTATTGAGCTGTATTCTGGCAACTTTAGGCTGCATTCCAACTAGATGTTGAATTGCTAAAGACGTTCGGCCTTTTGCCTTGGCTTCAAAAAATCTACCTAATAGAATTAAAGTGATAATAACCGCTGCAGCTTCATAATAAACATTGACCGTGCCTTGTGGCAGGACACTTGGAAAGAAAGTAGCAACCACTGAATAAAGATAAGCAGCCAATGTTCCTACAGCCACCAAGGAATTCATGTCTGGTGCTAAGCGGAATAAACTTGGGATGCCCTTTTTGAAGAAGCGTCGGCCTGGAAAAATTAATGCTACTGTGGTCAAGAAAAATTGCATTAACCAGCTATTTTGTTGGCCAATGTTATCCATCATAAACGTATGAAAGGCGGGAATCAGGTGTGATCCCATTTCTAAAATAAAAACGGGTAGAGTCAATAGGACTGACAAAATTAAATCTTTTTTAAGTTTTTCTAATTCAATATTTTTTTTATCTTGAAAGCTTTCCGTAGTTTGATGAACTGACTTTGCTTCAAACCCTGCTTTGGTGACAGCCTGAATTAACGAGTCACGAGTGACAGATGAGCTTGCCTGAATAGTCGCTTTTTCAGTAGCCAGATTTACATGTGCTGATTCCACACCCTCAACAGATTTTAAGGCTTTTTCTACTCGACCTACACAAGAAGCACATGACATACCCTCAATCGTAAGCTCTATTGGTTGCAGCGCTTCCACTTCGTAGCCTGCTTTTTCTACGGCTTTAATTAGAGTAGCGCGATCAAGTGGTTGATGCGCATAAATGACTGCTTTTTCGGTAGCCAGATTTACATGAGCCGATTCAACACCCTCAACAGATTTTAAAGCTTTTTCCACACGGCCTACACAAGAAGCACATGTCATCCCCTCAATTTCTAATGTTTCACTGTAGTGTGGCGTATCAGTCATTTCGGTACTCATATACGATCTCTATCATTTAGATATGCTGAGTTCTATATGCGAAGATCAGCTCGAACCAAGATTAGGGGGAATTCAGGGATTACTTTTATTTCAAGCAAGTACAGGTTTTATCTGTACGATGAGGAAAATAAGAGAGAGTAAAAGTGGTAAGGAATTCCCACTGTTACTCTAACAGAGATTAAGCAGGATCAGCTGTAAATCCACGCTCACTGAGAGTTGCAATGACTTTATCCTGACTCACTGTTGTGTTGATTTCAACGATACGGTTTTGTAAATCAATATCGAGTGAGGCATTCGAGTCGAGCTCTTTAATTGCGGTAGTAATGCCGCGTGCACAACCACCACAAGTCATATTAGCGATGTGAAATTTCATATGTTGCTCCTTTTTAACAAAACATTTGTTGAAAACATTAGAACAGTAACTCTAAACTTTCACCATACAACCAGCCTTTTTCTGAATCAGTTACTCGCTGTAACTTGGTCTGTTTATAACCTTACAGTTTTCTTCAGAGTATTCCAAAGAAGAGTGTTCTAATGACTACAGTAAAAGTACTTAACCAACATTAATGTGACTTTAAAATGACATTTTTGTCATCTACGATCACTCTGAAATTTATAAGATTAGTTATTTCAATCAATGGTAGTGAACTGAATAGATGAGACCGTTATGGGTTGAAGATAAGCTAAAAACCGGTGACTACCTTTATGTATAATGCCTCATGATGCGATTTTACTGTTCTGATTGTCGTAAGTTGACAGTCCAGTAGAAACTTTATTGCTCAGCTACAAAAGATAAATGCAGTAATGTTAAATTTCCTCAATTCCCTTATTTTGAAATTCTCTTATTCAATACCCACGACAGTGGTTATATAGCCTGTTGTTAATAGAATTGATAGACCTAATAACATCTCAAATAAAATGGCATGACTAAGGTGTTTAGCGAATTTAGGATGTTGAAGACGCGGGGTGAAATACCATTTGTTGAAGGCAGCTAAAAGTAGAATACTTATAACAAAAAACATTTTAACCATGAAACCATAGCCATATGCAGTATTGATTAAGGTATTAAAATCTTTAATTAAAAGAAGAGCTACACTAGCGCCACAGGCGATTAATATCCCAACAATGAAAGCAGCAATACGTCCAAATACATGCATGCGATCTTTTAAAGGTAAACCACTTATTTCCCGGCTGGTTTTCCATAACGGATATAAAGACCCCATCCATAACGACATAACTAGAATATGGATTGATAATAAAATTTGAGCAAGTAAGGTTAAATTAGCGACATGTCCGAGCTGGGAAAAACTAAAAATAATCGGGATAAGTAAAATACAAAATATTGAACTTTCAATTATAGAAAAATGACCTTTGTTCCTGTTAAGTTTAACCACCATGAGAAGAAGTAAAAGAGCAAAACTAATAGAACGAAGAACGTATATATACCCCGTCGGAGTATTAACCAATATATTAATATACGTGGGGTCCACCATCCCTGTAATACCAGTATTGGCAAAACTACCAATCAGAATAAAAAATCCCAAGGTACTGGAAATTAGGCCTAATCCAGCGCCAATTGTAATATATTTAAGAATCGATTCTTTTAGTTCAAGATATTGTCTAAGTAAAAAATAGCAAAAGGCTCCACCAACGACAAAAGCTACACTTAAATATAAAATAACCTTAGTTAACCAAGTGGCCCACATCCAATATTCAGAAATCATTATTTTTGTCCATTCTAGAACAACATGCCAGCACCTCACTGACATGTTGAAAGGTAATCAATTCTTATTTAGTTGATTTGATAGTGAAACTATATTCACCATTCATGTTGTGACCATCTTTCCCCATTGTTGTCCAGACAACGGTATATTTACCTTTTTTCAGTTTCGGAAGAGCGACATCAAAGGATTTCTTTAAGTCATGAGTAACTTTATATTTTAAAGGAACATCTCTTCGCTGAGCATCCAGTAACTTAATATTCATCAACATAACCTCTGCACCAAAGTTAAGGGTCAAGTTCTTTGGTTGACTAAGGATAGATGCATTTTCCGCAGGAATCGCACTCACTAAACTCACATGAGCGAACGTAGTTGTAGTAGCCACAATCATCGTTGCAGCTACTACAACATTACGTAGAGCAGTCATTTTATTTTGAAATAATTTCATTTAAGTTTCCTCTTGATTCGTTAGTTCATTAGAGATGACTTTATAAAATCTATATTTAATGAGACCACATCATCTCCTCTTATATTTCAATTATTAGTGAGAGACAGAAACAGAGCGATGACTTCAAAATTACATTTTTGTCATTTTTAAAAATCAATAGACTCAAGTGATAAAATTATTCAATAGAAATAAAAAAATTGACTATAACCAGCTACCACCTAAGTAAAACACCGGTGGCATAACCAGCGATCAACTTCATCAAAAGAATGAGTGGAGCAAATAAATGAAAAATACCTCTCTCTATTTGTTTGCTTCATTCATTTAAAGGTTGTATCGGCTGATCAACTGATGGAAGGAAAATATCATGACTTATATCCGCCAAACTTTACTTGCACTTTGTATAACCACTGCCGCTCTAGGTGCATTAGCCCAAAATCCTGAAGAGCATAAAACTCATCACCCAGAAAATACTCCTCCATCCACAGTCACTGTTAAAAAGACAGCTACTGGCACGATGACTCCAGACAAAATGGCTGCAATGGACCAGCACATGAAAGCGATGCAAGCCATGCATGAAAAGATGATGGCTGCAAAAAACCCGCAAGAACGTCAGAAACTTATGGCTGAGCACATGAAACTCATGCAAGGAGGTATAAGCATGATGAAACAGATGGGTAGCCAAAGCATGAATGCCAATATGGCTGACCGTCAGCAAATGATGGAAAAACGCATGGACATGATGCAATCCATGATGCAAATGATGATGGACTGTATGCCTCCCTCCACAACTAAATAATTACCCATGAATTAGAGAGGGAAGCACCATGAACCATCAACCTCAAGAACATAATTCAGTACCTAACTTTTGGTCTACACGTTATGCCATCGGTCTATTAGTGCTTGGTGGTGTGGCAGCCTATTTTCTCTTAACCGAGCATTTGGCCCATGTCGTTGGTTTTTTACCCTTTTTACTCCTTTTAGCTTGTCCACTCATGCATATTTTTATGCATGGTGGTCATGGGCATAACCACTCGCAGCAAAAAAAATCCGATATATCTGATAACAAAAAATAGCTCTTATCAGGAGATCCATCATGAATCATGCGGAATCGGCTTATGGTTTATGGACGCTGGTTATCATTAACTCAGCAGTTTTTATCATGTTCGCTTTCAGTTTTTTTAGACCTTCCACTGCGCGCGATTGGCGTACATTTGGGGTCTTTTCGGCTTTTATCATTGCTCTATTTGTCGAAATGTATGGTTTTCCTTTAACCATTTACCTGTTATCTGGTTGGCTTCAAACTCGCTTCCCTCAACTTGACTTACTTTCTCATAATGCAGGTCACTTGTGGTCAACGCTATTAGGTGAAAAAGGTGATCCACATTTTGGCATTTTGCATATCGCCAGTTACGTTTTCTTGGGCTATGGATTTTACCTGTTATCAACGTCATGGCACGTGCTGTACAACGAGCAACGTCAGCATTCTTTAGCGATCACAGGCCCTTATGCACGTATACGTCACCCACAATACGTGGCTTTTGTGATGATCTTGCTGGGTTTTTTATTGCAATGGCCAACTTTACTGACACTGATTATGTTTCCAATCCTACTCTTAATGTACAGCCGCTTGGCAATTAAGGAAGAGGCTGAAATGAGTAAACAGTTTGGCGCTGTCTATGACAGCTATGCTCAACAGACTCCGAGATTTATTCCAAAATTCGGCCATAAAACCACTTTACCATAAGAGAATTATTTATGTCAGATCAAAAAAATCATAACCAGGACCATATGGCACAGGCTACAACAGACGTACTGAAAGACCCAGTCTGTGGTATGACCGTCACTGAAGAATCGAAATACCATGAGGAATTTAAGGGGAAAACTTACTTTTTTTGCAGTGATAAATGTCAATCAAAGTTTCATAGCAGCCCGGTGCAATATATCGCTAAACCCGCAACGACGACTGCCGATGCACATACACAGCATCATCAGACTACTCAATCCGTTAATGAGACAAGCACAACAGGCACGATCATCTATACGTGCCCAATGCATCCAGAAATTAAACAAGATCATCCTGGAAACTGTCCTAAATGCGGAATGACACTGGAGCCACTCATTCCTGAATTAGAGGAAGATGAGAATCCGGAGTTACGTGATTTCCGCCGACGCTTCTGGTGGACACTGCCATTGACCATCATCGTGACTTTTTTGGCGATGTTTGGCCATCAACTGAACCTGTTCGACATGGCAGTTCAGAGCTGGATTGAATTAGTGTTGTCACTCCCAATTGTACTGTGGGCAGGTTGGCCATTTTTTTCCCGTGGTTGGCAATCGGTTGTGAATCGCAGCCCAAACATGTGGACCCTGATCGGTCTAGGTACAGGGGCTGCTTTTATTTACAGTGTGGTTGCGACCATTGCACCACAAATCTTTCCAGACTCATTTATCTCCATGGGTCGTGTCGCTGTTTACTTTGAAGCTTCAGCGGTCATCATTTCTTTGACCCTACTGGGGCAAATACTGGAATTAAAAGCACGTTCGCAAACTTCTGCTGCAATTAAGTCACTCCTCGGACTTGCTCCTAAAACAGCTCGCCGAATCCTGCCCGATGGAACTGAGGAAGATGTTCCTCTGACTCATGTCCATGTAGGAGATTTACTCCGCATCCGCCCAGGTGAAAAAGTTCCTGTGGATGGTGTAGTCACCGATGGAAGCAGTTCATTGGATGAATCTATGCTGACAGGTGAACCTTTACCGATCACTAAACGCATCGGTGATAAAGTCATTGGTGCTACCCTGAATACCAATGGTTCATTGATCATGCGTTCAGAGAAAATTGGTTCAAGTACCATGTTGTCTCAGATCGTACAGATGGTGGCGCAAGCTCAACGCTCAAGAGCCCCAATGCAACGCATGGCTGATCAGGTTGCAGGTTGGTTTGTCATGGCTGTAGTAGCCATTGCCTTGCTTACCTTCTTTGGATGGGGACTGTTCGGCCCAGAAGAGTCGAGCTGGGTTTATGCATTAATCAATGCTGTGGCAGTACTCATTATTGCCTGTCCTTGTGCACTAGGCTTGGCAACTCCAATGTCTATCATGGTTGCAACGGGTCAAGGTGCTACTCATGGTGTGTTGTTCCGCGATGCAGCAGCCATTGAGAATCTGCGCAAGATTGACACACTAATCATTGATAAAACAGGTACGTTGACCGAAGGACGCCCTGTATTCGATCGTGTGGTTGCCGCATCAGGTTTCGATGAATCTGAAGTATTACGTTTAGCCGCCAGTCTTGATCAAGGCAGTGAACACCCGCTAGCCGAAGCGATTGTAAATGCAGCACACGAACGTGGCCTGTCTCTTGAAACACCAGATAATTTTGAATCAGGCTCAGGGATTGGTGTTCGAGGTCAAGTGGGCGATCGTCAGTTAGCTTTGGGCAACACAGCACTGATGGAGCAATTAGGTATCTCGGTACAATCTCTGATTCCGCAAGCCGAAGAGCTGCGTTCAGAAGGTGCAAGTGTGATGTATCTCGCTGTTGATGGTCAATTGGCTGGCCTGCTTGCTGTATCTGATCCAATCAAAACAAGTACCCCCGAAGCACTTGCCACCCTGAAGGAAGCAGGTTTACGGATCGTGATGGCAACGGGAGATGGTCTCACCACTGCACGTACAGTCGCAGCACGTCTGGGTATTGATGAAGTACATGGTGAGGTTAAGCCAGCAGATAAACTGGAACTTGTAAGCAAATTACAGAAGGAAGGTCGTATTGTTGCCATGGCCGGCGATGGAATTAATGATGCACCAGCACTAGCCAAGGCTGATGTTGGTATCGCTATGGGGACCGGGACTGATGTCGCAATGAATAGTGCTCAAGTTACCTTGGTCAAGGGAGATTTACGCGGTATCGCGGTTGCCCGTTCACTTTCGGAAGCTACTGTTGGCAACATGAAACAGAACCTCATGTTTGCTTTCCTTTACAATGCCTTGGGTATCCCAATAGCAGCTGGCGTACTCTACCCATTTACCGGTTGGTTGTTGTCACCGATGATTGCGGCCTTGGCTATGAGTTTGAGTTCAGCTTCAGTGATCACGAATGCCCTTCGCCTGCGACATAAAAAGCTATGATAGAGAGTCTTTTTCTTCCACCAGATGTATCAGGCCTGATTGCAGCACTTGCCATCGGCCTGCTCATTGGTTTAGAACGAGGATGGCACGATCGTGAATTGCCCGAGGGCAGCCGAGTAGCAGGCCTACGTACCTTCACATTGACAGGATTGCTCGGAGGAGTGCTCGGTCATTTACAACCAAACTTCGGGCCTTGGCCGCTGGTCGCGGCCGTATTAGGGCTTTCCTTATTATTAACAGTGTCCTACGCGCGTACCGCAAAACTTTCCGGTAATCTAAGCGCTACCACGACGATCGCGATGCTGTTGACATTAGTTTTAGGTGCATATGCATCCCATGGTAATGTTACTTTAGCATTAACCGCGGCTGTAATCGTCGCTGTATTTTTGGATCTCAAGCCAACCTTACACGGTTGGCTACGCTTGATAGAGCATCGTGAATTAACCGCATCCCTGCAGTTGCTGGTACTTTCTGTCGTTATATTACCCTACTTACCCAATACGGGTCTGGGACCTTTTGCTGCATTAAATCCTTACCAGTTATGGTGGGCAGTGATCCTGATTGCCGGACTCTCTCTGGCAGGTCATTTTGCCATGCGGCTTACCGGTTCAGAAAGAGGCATATTCTGGACAGGTCTATTGGGTGGTTTGGCATCTTCTACAGCTGCAACTGTCGCACTGGCACGCTATACACGCCAGCACCCCGTCATGGTCAGTGCTGCTATTTCTGGAACATTGGCTGCCTGTGGCATCATGTTTTTTCGTATGGTTGTGCTGATAGGCGTCATTGAGCCAGCATTGCTAAGCACTTTTGGTGGTGCAATGATGATTGCGGGAATCCTTCTGCTGGGTATGGCATTGTGGAGACAACGCCAAATTACCAGCGCTGAAAACAACGATCGAACAATAGAAGCAATGGCTCCTTTTGATCTTGGGACAGCATTCAGCTTCGCTGCTTTCCTGGCTGTCATGGCAGTCTTGGTCCCGGCAGCAAAACAATGGTTGGGCACCAGCGGCATCTTCGTATTATCGACTATTTCTGGGCTAGCAGACGTAGATGCTATTTTAGTCTCACTTGCCCGCCTGCATAGTACTGAAGGCTTAACAACAAATGTGGCTGCTGTCGCGCTAGGGCTGGCCACACTGAGCAACATGTTAAGCAAAGCGACAATTGCATGGATGACAGGGGGGGCACAGTTTGGCCGAGCTATCATATTTGGCTACACAATTGCCATGATAGGTGCTGGCGTAGCTCTGGCTCTCAGTTTGAGCTTTATGTAAGGTCAACTCGGGTAAATGGAAGATGTTCAAAAAATGAGTTAAAATGATTCCCCTTGCATGGATTCACTTTGAAAAACAATGGTAAAAATGATTCGACCATTGAGGGATTCAGCCTGGATGGTCGCCCCAAGCATATCAAGAATAGATTTTGTTATGGCAAGCCCTAAGCCGGTTCCTTCTTCTGTTCTTTGTCTAGACGCATCTGTTCGATAAAAACGATCAAATAATCTGGATAGTTGTTCAGGAGAGAGTTCAGGGCCTTCATTTTCAATTGAAAATATTGTGTTATCTAAATTCTGTTGAAGTTTTATCTGTATTGTAGAATTCTTGTTTCCATATTTAACTGCATTAGACAATAGGTTGCTGAGTGCGCGACGTAACATAGCAGGATCACCTTTTACATTGCCAGATCCTGTTTGTTGAAGTGTCATATTTTTTTCGGCAGCTAGAGCGTCATAGAAATCAAATAAAGCGGTAACTTCTTTAATGAGGTCAATATTCTGTAAGTTCTGTAAATTTAAGCCATGTTCTGCTTTTGCCAAGAAAAGCATATCGGACACCATTCGAGCCAAACGTTCAAATTCTTCTAAATTAGAAAATAGTATTTCTTGATAAGTACCAATATCTCGGTTACGGGCGAGACATACTTGAGTTTGGGTCATTAAATTATTAATCGGTGTTCTAATTTCATGTGCTAAATCAGATGAAAAATCGGAAAGTTTTTCTAAAGCTGACTCTAGTCTGTCCAGCATAGCATTGAAGGCGATTGCCAATGATTTTAGTTCGGTTGGTGTATGCTCAACTTCTAAACGTTCTGAAAGATGTTGAGCAGAAATTCCTTCTGCGACCTTAGCCATTTTTTGCACTGGTCTTAAACCTCTCCAGGTTGCAAACCAACCTAAAAACATTAAACAAATTGTACCAGCCAAACCAATATACAAAAGTTGACGCTTAAAATCTTTTAGAAAATGTAGATGTTCTGATGTATCGATCCCAACAATAATTCGTACAGATTGTATTTCAGAATTTCTATTTATACCTGTAGTGTAGATCATGCCACGATAGGTCTTATTCTTAATTTTCCATTTAATCCAAGGGTTATTTGCTGACTTGATTAACTGTTGAGTATTAATGATTGAAGGTGTTGAACTAAATAAAATCTGACCTGCCGGTCGTTCTATTTGGACCATAAGATCATGGTGTCCAACTAAAGCATCTTTCAAATATAGATCAAGTTCTGGAGAATTTTTAGGATGCTGTTGGAGAAGATTCTGAATAAGCTGGATTTTACCTTCTAATTGGGTACGATCTTGCGTTTCAAAATGATGCATCACTAATTTATGGATGAAAAACCCCATCATAATGAGAATGCATATAGTCGATAATGAGAAAATAATACCAATACGAAAACTGATAGATTTGAATAATTTATTATTCATCTTCTACCTCTAATACATACCCCATTCCTCTAATATTTTGAATTAACTTAGGGGTAAAATTACTATCTACTTTATTTCTTAATCGTTTAATAGCGACTTCAACTACATTTGTATCACTATCAAAGTTCATATCCCAAATTTGAGATGCAATAAGTGCTCTTGGTAGAATTTCACCTCTTCTACGCATAAAAAGCTCCATAAGCGCAAATTCTTTAGCCGTCAGATCAATGCGTTGACCTGCTCGTGTTACCCGACGTTTTCTCAAATCAAGTTCTAAATCAGCAATCTTAATAATATTATTATCTTCTCTTTGTTGCCCTCGTCTAAGGAGCGTTTTTATTCGAGCTAGAAGCTCTGCAAAAGCAAAAGGCTTTACTAAATAATCATCAGCGCCTAACTCTAAACCTTTTACTCGATCTTCGATTTGATCTCGGGCGGTAAGAAAAAGAATGGGCATTGTTTTACCGCTGCTACGAATATCATTGATAATATTCCAACCATTTAGTCCAGGTAACATCACGTCTAAAATAATTAAGTCATACTCTTCAGAAAGAGCTTGATGTTTACCCGTTAACCCATCTGTAACCCAGTCCGTAATATAGCCAGCTTCGGATAAACCTTGCTTGAGATAATCACCAGTTTTTTGTTCATCTTCAACTAATAGTATTCTCATTTCCGAATCCTAAGTCATTCATTAAAACTATAATAACGTTATAAAACATCTGATCGAGATAGATTACAAAAATGTCATTTTCAAGTCACTTAGATGTTCAGTGCTTCACTTTATTGTAGTAGCAAGAAATTAACTTTTAGAGAAACTTATGAAAACTGTAGTGCGTCGTAGTCTAACAATTTTAATGTGTGCTGGAACTTTAATTGCTGGTACTCAATCTTGGGCAAAAGATGTATCAACCTCAAGTGCCACTAAAACGGTAAAAGCACAGGAACCTTGTACAAAACCTTGTAAAATGGAAAAAGATGACAAGACTCAGCAAGATCATAGTCAACATCAGTCTCCTAACTCATCTGACATGTCAAAAATGGATCATTCTATGATGAATATGGACCATTCTAAAATGGATCATTCAAAGATGAATATGCCTGGTAGCAATAAATAATTTTATAAATAGCGAGAAAGAAGTATTAAAGTTTATACTAAATATTTGCTTTATTACTTCAATCTTGACCTTTCTAAAGGTGAGATAGAATGTCAAAAAAGTTAAGTCATATACTCTTAATTGGAGTTGGTTTATTTTCATCAACTTGGGTAATGGCGGCAGTTAAAGAATATGATTTAACAATCGCTGAACAAACTGTAAATATCACAGGAAAACCAGTTGAGAGAATTACTGTAAATGGTAAATTCGTTGCACCACTTCTTGAATTTGAAGAAGGTGATGAGGCCGTTATCCGTGTTCACAATAAGTTAAAAAATCAGGACTCTTCAATCCATTGGCATGGCTTATTATTACCTGGAATTATGGATGGTGTACCTGGATTTAACAAATTTAATGGCATTGCCCCTAATAAAACTTATGAATATAAGTTTAAAGTCCGCCAAAATGGTACTTATTGGTATCATTCACATAGTAAAGGACAAGAACAAGACGGTTTATATGGTGCTTTTGTTATTTATCCTAAAGATAAAACTCCACTAACAGCTGCTGAAAAAACCGATAAAGATTACGTTGTTTTGCTTTCTGATTTTCATAATTCAACAAGTGATCAAATTATGAAAAATCTTAAAAAAGAAGCAGATTACTATCAGAACCGTCGCGAAACAGTATTCGATGTATTAAAACAAGTTAAACGTGATGGATTAAAGGCAACTTGGCAAGACCGCTCTATGTGGAATCAGATGCGGATGTTGAAAACAGATATGTCCGATGTGACTGGTTATACATTTTTAATGAATGGCAAAACACCTCAGCAAAACTGGACCGGTAACTTCAAAGCTGGTGAAAAAGTTCGCCTTCGTTTTATTAATGCTTCCGCTATGTCATTCTTTGATGTACGCATTCCAAACCTAAAAATGACTGTAGTCAGTGCTGATGGTCAACCTGTAAAGCCCGTTCCTGTAGATGAGTTCCGTATTGGTACTGCTGAAACCTATGATGTCATTGTGGAACCAAAACAAGCACATTACCAAATTGAAGCTGAATCTATTGATCGTACCGGTTTTTCAGTGGGAACATTACATGAAGAAAGCAGCCCAGCAGTCAAACAAATTGAGATGCCTAAATCTCGCCCTCGTGCTTTATTAACTATGGAAGATATGGGGATGAGCCATGACATGTCATCTATGAAAGATATGAATCACGATATGTCTTCTATGAAAGGTATGGATCATGATATGTCTTC
>NZ_JIBB01000044.1:0-26340 GCF_000620525.1 Acinetobacter sp. UNC436CL71CviS28 | reverse complement strand
CACCTAGAAAAAATGCGAAACCATGGAAAGATACAAAGAGTAGCTCGCTAGAGCGAAATGAATTACTTCGAACAGTTA
Source organism: Acinetobacter sp. UNC436CL71CviS28 (assembly GCF_000620525.1). Classification (NCBI taxonomy): domain Bacteria; kingdom Pseudomonadati; phylum Pseudomonadota; class Gammaproteobacteria; order Moraxellales; family Moraxellaceae; genus Acinetobacter; species Acinetobacter sp. UNC436CL71CviS28. The sequence continues at coordinate 26,262 of NZ_JIBB01000044.1, read as the reverse complement.
AACGTTTAGGCAGGACACTATGGAAAAAATGGTCAGGCTATCATCGGCGAAGTTTGGTTGAAACTAAGATGCATTGCATTAAATTATTAGGAGATAAACTCAGTGCAAGGAGTTTTGATAGCCAAGTGAATGAGATCCATGCACGTGTAGCAGTGCTTAACAGATTTACGGAATTAGGTCGACCACTTACCCAAGTTACGCCTTAAATTTGGCTCAATTAGGGGCGCTTTGCATTTCAAATCTTTGTGCAACAAAGCCGATTCAAAAAAAGAAAGAATAGCTGCAACTCTTAAAACATATTGTTTTGTTCGTTTTGCATTTGCTTGAATAGAATAATATAAACCATCTTTTTGAGATTCAAAATTAATATAATTTTCATATTCAATATGAATATCGTCAGCTTCGTCATTTTTCATAATAACTTGTCTTTCAGCTGTATCAATAGCTAAATTTATTGGGTCAAGCAGTTCTCGACATAAGCTCCAATACATATTTATATCATTATCATCATAAGACTTTAATTTACGATTATCTTTTGTGATTTCCTTAAAAGGCAATGATTCAGGCGCAGCAAATAAAAATCTTGCAAAAAAACCTTGTTTTTTACACATTTCATTTTCAAGAGATGGTCGTGCCACAACGTCTTGTACTGCTATATCCAAACAAAAGCGTTTATTCATAACAAGAGTACTATCATCACCCCCCAAATTTGTAGTTAGTGATCCTTTATCCACTAAATCTGTTAATGTGCTTAAAGCATCTGATTTTGTATCACTTTGCAGAGAATAGCCGCCGAATAAATAACCGCCTTCGCCCGTGCTCCAAATAAAACTTGTAGAAGGGCTAATACTCATATGTTTTAATACACCCTGCGTAGTTGCTCTTACAAAAATAGATTGAGGACTAATCGGACGTTCACCTTTATTTTTTTGATGTGCTATTTTCCATGCTGTTATTTCTTCATTATAACTTTGCATATTCGTATTATCGACTTCGATTGCAATTTTTGCAGCATCATCTTTACATACATCTTTTCCTTCACCTGAAGCAAAAACTGTCAATACAGCTAGACTTGCTGGCTGTCCACTTTCTTTTTTATCACTTGGCGCATTAATAAATCTTTGTGCGATAAATGACATTTGAGCTAAATATGTTTGAGCCGCTACTGCAACAGGAACATGATGATAAAAAGCAGATTTTTGAATCGCATTAGCAACTATTATCGGAAACGCATAAATTGGATATTCTTCAACTTTTTCATTAAATTGATCCTTAGATAATTCAGATAAAAGAATATTACTCATTTTAATATTCCTCTCTTTCAGATTTTTTTAACTCAAGCCAATTCTGTAGCTCTTTAACATCAAAATATGCATGAGCTTGACGTTCTTTTGAAAATTTAATAGGTCGAGGAAATGATGGATCTTTCTGTTGTAACTTTGTCAGACCATCTCGTGTAAGACTCAATAATTCACAGACTTCTTTTTTCGTCTTTAGCATTTCAATTCTCATGTAAATAGTAGATACATACATTTTTATAAAGAATCAAAAAAAGAGTAATACTTTTAAACCCGTAAAAAAAACAAGCCTAGAACATCTTGACATAGAGTGTTCTGTGTGATCTTGACTAGGTTGGGGAGTTGTTATCGATCTTGTATCTAACAATTTCCAGCGCTATAATATTATGATTTTGATCACGTATATATTTTTTCTCATATTCTGTGATTGTAAAATGTGAATTTCCTTTTTTTATTACTTTTTTTATTTCACTTTGATCTAATTGATTGTTATATATTATTGAGACTAATTCGGAAATAATATCGTAGGAAAGAATATGACTGTTCAGAGAACTAAACATATTATATATGTCTCTAATAAATTTATTTATCTTTAATCTTCTCTCATTTTCAACCAACTCTTTATTTTTACTGTTGGATTGTTTGATCTTTTCAAGATACTGATCAAAAACATAATCGAAGTCTGATAGTTTTTTTAGAGCTGAATTGTTTAAAAATAAATTTTCACAAATTTTTCTTTGTGTTTCACTCTTAACAATCATTGCTCTTACTGATACATATAAATTTGCTGTCATTAGCTCAATTTCATTTTTATACCATGATTTAAAATCATGTAAATCTTGTGTTTCATTAATAAATTTTCTGTAATTCTCATATGTTTCTTTGGTTTTATTATTTAGATATTTTTCTTTATTTTTAATATTGGATATATAATAGTCTGTCGATTTATCATATGCTGTTATGATGATTATAAGGCTAATTATTCCTAAGTTATTATCCTTTAAATATTTAAAAACCTTATTACTATTTAATAAATTTTTTAGTTTTATTAAATTATCATTGTTTTTTAACAAATTTATAGAATAGTAGAAATCAAAAGCAGCAAATAATATTTCTTCGTTTTTAAAATAATTATCAAAGAAAAAATCATCTGCTTGTTTTGATAACTTAAGTTCATACTCTTCAGGACTTATACATTTTTCAAAATCAACTTGATCTAATTTAAATAATTTTGCAATTTCTTCACTATTCATAATAAACCTATCAATTAATAGATTTTGAGGAGTTATTTAAATTAATTATAAAAGTTAAACACTTTTATAATTTAAATAATAAAAATGGTAATTACTGATATAAAGAAGGGAATAGCAGTACTCGCCATAAATCTCATTGTTTTTACATTAAAATTAACTGATTGTTTTTGTGAGTATTTTTTATATTTCAATGTGAAATATAGACTTGATATAAAACAAGCGATTAGAAAACTAATCATTATAGCCATTCGGTAATAGTCAATGGATAGGTCTGTTCCTACTGTAAATTTCTGAAATTGGTAATAGTTGCTTCCTGTGAGAAATAAAAAACATAGTAACCCTAAACCTATTGAGCGATATTCTGTATTTTTATCCTGATCTTTGTATAAAACCTTAGTAATCATCATGCTTAAAGTAAGAAAAAGTGGAATCAAAATAACTATAAAACTGACAAGTAAATTTCTAAATAACCAAGATTTAATATCTGGATCATTTCTAAATTGATAGATATTCCAAAATGGGAAAAAGGCCACTGGAAAGAAATACACATAGGACAGCTTGAAAGAATCCATATTTTTAATCATGAGTGATCACGGTTCCTGCTATATAGTCTAATTTCACTGCTTACTCTCTGGAAATAAAGTCACATTTTGAAGTGTATTATTTAATTAAAACCAGTATAAAACTTCTCAATCAACTGGCGTGTCTTGACCAGCAAATTGCTAAACACGTTCTCCCGCTCAAACAGCTTCACTTTATAGTTTGGTAAGTCCTTCAACTCTTCTTTACGTGGTAGGCGTTTGGTGAACTCATAATGCTCCAGAACCTGCTTCATGGCTTCTGGTTTCAGGTTTTCTTCTTTACAAAGATGCTGATAGGCCTGTTCTTTTTCAGCATCCCAGAATTCAGAAAAAGCTGTTTGGACGCTTTGGCCGTTGATCATCTTCGGCATGTTTTCTTCAATGAATTTTTGAATCAGGTCTTGCTTATCGTGCAAGCTAATATCGCTACTGATTAAATCGTAAATTTGCGCTTGGTACTTCTGACGCTTGTCCTCTGAGTCTGTGTCCACGACCAGTTGTAGCAGGTTGATGATATAACCCACATTAATGCGGTCACTGTGCAGTAAATCCAGCTGAAAATCGACATCATCCAATACCGATACTTTGTCTTTCTTGGTGGTCTTTCTTACGGCACGGCATAGGTCAGCATACTTAGAGGCGAAGTTTGCAAAGTGCTGCTTATCAAGTTGTGTTTGGTCTTGATCGTACTCAATAAAGGTTTGTAATTGCGCGTTGTAGCGCATCACTTCACGGAAGGCCTTAATAAATTCCAGTTGCTGTTCTTCTGTGACAAGATCATCGACTGATTGGTAATTGGGCGTTAAGGCAAACAATTTGCTCACCGCAGCTTGATAATCCTGTTCGATTTCCGCATAGCTGGGAACAAGTACAATCTTGGTCGTTTCTTTATTGGAAAATAGTGCCAGTGCTTCATCTGTTGCACGTTTTAGGTTACGGAAACAGATGATATTGCCAAATGGTTTTTTATCGTTATAGACACGGTTGGTGCGTGAGAATGCTTGAATCAAGCCATGATATTTTAGGTTTTTATCGACATACAAGGTATTTAACGGCTTAGAGTCAAAGCCCGTGAGGAACATATTGACCACGATTAGAATATCAATCTGTCTGTTTTTTACGCGCTGTGCAATGTCGCGGTAGTACGCATAAAATTGATCACCAGAATTGTAGTTGGTTTTAAACTGTCGATTGTAATTCGCTATGTAGCGATCCAGCTTATCCCGACTGGATGAATTGACCTGACTTGGAATATCTGCGGCTTCTTCGTGAATCAAGCCATTTAAGTCATCAGTCGGTACAGCCTCATTCGCAGCATAGGAAAAGATAGTGGCAATGGTCAACGGTTTAAATATCCGACCTTGTGCTTCATCTTCAATTTGCTTTTCAGCCTGCACCTTTTCAAAGAGGTCGTAATATTGGGTCAGTGTTTCGACCGAACTAACACAGAACATCGCGGTAAATTCACGATTACGGGTTTTGGTATCGTGGATATTGACAATGTAGCGGGCAATCATTTCTAAGCGTTGCGGGTTGTCATACAGTTCTTTTGTATCGATGCCCTCTACGTCTTCCTCATAACTTTCATTGGTCGCCATGCCTTTGGCGGTGTATTTGCCACGATAATCAATCTGGAACTGCAAGACGTTACGGTCGCGGATGGCATCCACAATCACGTATTTATGCAAACACGCATTAAACAGGTAGTCTGTGGTGAGTTTTAAACCTGCTTTGCTTTGGCTGTTCTTTTCAAAAATAGGCGTACCAGTAAAACCAAACATTTGTGCATTGCTGAAGAATTTTTTAATGTTCTGATGGGTATCACCAAATTGGCTACGATGACATTCATCAAAGATAAAGACCACTTTTTTATTTTTAAGATAATCAATGGATTCTAAATAACGGTCGGTGCTGATGGCCCGATTGAGTTTTTGAATGGTGGTTACAATCAGTTTGTCATGACGTTGATCAAGCTGTTTAACCAAAGTAGATGTGTTATCAGTACTGTCCACGCTCTCGGCTTTAAAAGCATTGAATTCTCTGGATGTTTGCGTATCAAGGTCGTTACGATCCACCACAAACAAGACCTTTTCTACATCGGGCATGTGCATGATAATCTGGCTGGCTTTAAATGAAGTCAGGGTTTTGCCTGAACCGGTGGTGTGCCAGATATAACCATTCTGATCCGAGCTTTGTACATGCTGGACAATCTTCTGTACTGCATAGATCTGATAGGGACGCAGCACCATCAGGCTTTTGGTGGTTTCTAGCAGCACCATGTACTGGGTCAGCATTTGGGTCAGATGCTGCTGATTCAGAAAAGTTTCGGCAAAGTCGACAATTTCATAGATGTGTTTGTTGCTGACATCGGCCCAGGGAAAGGCAAACTCGATGCCTGTCGTGCCGTTGGAATAATAGCGGGTATTGGCGCCATTACTAATCACAAACAGCTGGACAAAGCCAAACAGGCCCTGTCCAGCCCAATAGGCCTCACGGGTATAGCGCTGGGTCTGATTAAAGGCTTCAGCAATTTCCATCCCACGCTTTTTCAGTTCAATTTGTACCAGTGGCAAGCCATTAACCAGTAAGGTCACATCAAAACGGCTGGTACGGCCGTTATAGTCGCGGTGATCTATCGTAATCTGATTGGTGACTTGATAAATATTCTTGCTAGGATCATCGGACAGAAAAAAGATGTGCTTGCTGCTGCCATCATCAAATTTTACAGGGAACAGATCGCGTAGATTTTTGGCCCTTTCAAAGACCGTGCCGGTATTCAGAAAACTAATGACCTGCTTCCACTCGGTTGTCGATAGTGGCGCAAGTCCATTGGCACGTTCAATCTGGGTTTTCAGGTTTGACAGTAGCTGGCTTTCATCCTTGAGCATGACTGAGGCATAACCCAGTTGTTTGAGCTGACCAATCAGTTCATTTTCAAGTTGGTATTCGCTTTGTACTGTCATTTCCATTCCCTCTAAAATCTTAAATTATTCACTTCAATGTTTGTTTAATTAAACTCAAGATATATTCTAAATTTTCTGTATCTGACACGATTACTTCACAATCACCATTTCCCCAATGTCCAATATTGGTCACATCTTTCGCAAGCTGTTTCGGGTCATCCAGTTGATTAAAAGGCATATTCAGCCATATACGAATTTGCTTTGTCCCAATACTCATATAAACATAGTTACGCTTACCCTTACGGAAGGCGATGTACATTTTCTTGGGATGAACCTCTAAATCGGTGGTTAAGCCCAGAATTGAATCCCTGAATTGCTCGTATAGCTCTTTGATGTCATCAGACTTATCCGCCAAGTGATAGGCTTCATCATATTGCTGGATTTCTTTGGCAATCTTTTGAATGTCTTCAGACTCAACCTTTTGCACTTGCTTGATTGAAGGCGCTGATTTGGCTTTCTGTAATGGATTGACTGAAACAATTCCACCTTGATAGCGTTTGATTTCCCACAGCTCAATGCCTAAATCTTTAAAGTTGGTGGACTGCTTTTGAAAGTCAGTAAAGCTGGGTGAAACAAAAATGATTCGGCTTTGTGACCAATCGACGTCCTGACGTTTAAGCTGTTTACTCTGGCTTTCATTGTACTCAACGATAAAATCTGCCTTGTAGTCGAGCATCAGATTCAGATAAGAAACCCCTTGGTCGATCACGCTATAGTTACGCTCTCGTTTGTATTCGATAATCACAAATGCCTGGCTTTCAGAATCAAAAGCTAGCGTGTCAATACGATTATTCTTGATCGTGAACTCGGACTTGATGAACTCGAGACCTGTAAAACTATAAAGATTACTTTCAAACAGAGTTTGAATTTCTCTTTCCAAACGAAAAGGATCCTCGGTTAGTTCGACTAATGTCTGTGCTTGAGTTTGATATAATTGCATTTATACACCTTATGAAGATCTAGATTTATTTTAGACCACTTATTTCCACTCTAGTTCAACACGATTTAGAATTTTATGATTGCGCACAATGAGTTGCGTAACTTCTTTCAACTCAAATTGCTTGAACTGCCAAGATGCCGCCCAATATTCATCTTTTTTACCTTCATACCAAGACTCATATGTGGAATGAATTCCTTTTTTTAACACTTGTTCAACTTTTTTAACAATGTCTGGTGTAGGGTGTTGAACATACATATGAACTGCACAACTCATTGGATGAGTTGCAACATGTAAATTCAAGACTGAATCTGACCAATCTTTCCAATTATTTCCTATAAAGCGCAAAGCTGGTGTGCCATCCCAAGTATGTCTTCTCACAAAAGGCTCATATTCCTCACCTAATGCTATTTGAAGTTCATTATTAATATGGTTAATTATTTCTTGGTAAACATTTTCTCTTAGTTCGACTAATTCTTGAATTTGTTGCATATGATCAACAACGAAGTTCAAACTTTCCATATTCGTATCCAATAATTCTATAAAGCTATCTAAATGTAATAAAAAGTCACGTGAAAATATGCTCCATTTATTAAATGGATTATCTATAAATTTTGGTGCCAAATATGTTCTCGTTGATGAGGTTAACCGTGTAAACGATACTCCCAGCCAATCACTTTCATCACACTTTCCGTCTGGACATAGCACAATAGGAATCAATTTAATTTCAGTAGGCGATTCTTCAGACCTCTGCTTTTGCGATATTAATTTTTTAAGCTGTTTATTGCCCCAAGATACATAATCTTTAAATGGATTATTTTGATGATGAAAGACTTTTACTTCTATAACGACCAATGCAGTATCTGTCTGAAACCATAAATCTATACGATTCCCTTTATCTGTAGTTTGCTGTGTTCTAATTTCTAATAATTGACCAAAATCAAAATCGGCATATTCATCATGTGATTTTATTGCTTGAATAAAACCATCATAGAATGCAGTCCCGAGGTGATGCTTTTCATTAGGATCTAGAAAAAAAGATAATAGCTCTGTAGTCGGATTCTCGTGATGATTTCTAAGAGCAGTATCAAATATCGTCAGTTCCCTTTCAGGCATTTTATATTTTTGAGCCTTTAATAAAATGTTTTCATACTTTTGAATGAGTTGATCTTCTAAATCCTGCATTCTTACCCCTAACTCAAATAATAAAACTGCCAAACCCTAAATTGAGTTTGGCTAAAAATATTTAAACAAACATCTGCTGCAACAAGCCTTTTTTCCAAGTTTTGGCCTGTTCAATTTGCTGTGTCACCACTTCAATTTTTTGGTCAATGGCAGATAAGAAATTGGCGATTTTGGTCTGTTCTTCTAAAGAAGGTAAATCAATCTGCATAGCTAAAAAAACACTTTGATTAATTCTCTTTGCTTTTCTACTTCCATCGGCTTCCTCACCATTTTTTTGATAGAAATCCTTTTGTAAAAATCTATTTATCAAAAAATAAGGATGAACTATTTTATTATCAATATCAAAAGCTGGAGCATCAATAGTCGACTCAAACCCATCTAAATATTCAGGAATAAGCCCAAAAGCGCAATTAAGAAAGTCTAACTTTCCGTAGATTAGTTGCCCTGCTGAACGCTTATAATATTGTGTATTTTCACTGCCTTGAAAAGCTTCATTTTTAGGGATAACACCTTTACCCCACAATTTAACCGTTAACTTCTTAGCTTTATTACCTTTACTTCCTTTTATTAAACTTTCACAAAGGAAGGTATGCAAAGATGTTTCCTCCCACTCCCCAAACTCCCCACCATCATCCGCTTTAAAACGAATTTCCTGACTAAACAGCTTTTGCATCATGCCTTGTTTATACTGGCTAAGTAGTTCATGTTTTTGCGTGAGTTGGCTAATCTTTTCATCCACTGCAGAAAGAAAAGAGGCAATTTTGGTTTGTTCGGGTTTTGATGGTATGTGTAGTTTATGTTTATATAAGTGAGTTGTAGAGATAAAAGGCTGGTCACTACCAATCGAACTATTTAAAACATAATTTTTTACATCCTTTTGGAAAATTTGAAAAATAAAGCCACTATCAATTTCGTTTTTTTTAAACTCTAATTTTCCGACACGCTGATAAAGAATAGATGGACTATCTTGTTTAGTTAATTTTGCTATTTTTAACTGATCATTGGTCACAGGTCTATTTAAAGCTAAAACAATATCATCTTCATTTAAAACTAAATCTTGATGATTCTCTAAATAATTGTGTGGTACGAATTTAACGTTATGAGTCTATTTAACTGTCCCATAACCCACATTTTCAATCTGTAAAAGGCGTATAGCTTCCTCAGTTGTATATTCTTCTGCTTTGAATCCTAAGCCCGATTTAATTTTTAAAAAATTCCCAATAGCTACAGAGTTCCAATATACATCAAACTCTCTAAATCTTAACTTTGGCGCAGCCATTACTTCACCTCCGCAAAAGGAGAAATAATGCCTAGCTCTTTGCAAAAATCTGCAATGATGGCATCAGTCTTTTGGCTCTCAACTTCCAAAGCTTGAAGCTGTTTTGCAATCGCATCTAAATCAATCTCGGCTTCCGCCTCAAAGGTATCCACATAACGCGGAATGTTCAGGTTGTAATCGTTGTCTTTGACTTCTTGCAAAGTCGCCACATGCGCATATTTTTCAATATTTTCACGCTTTTCAAATGCCGCAACAATCTTATCCAAATGCTCAGGCAACAGCTTGTTTTGGTTCTTCTGCTTTTCAAACTCATTGCTGGCATCAATAAACAGAATATTGCCGCTCTGCTCACGGTTTTTCTTCAACACCAAAATACAGGTCGGAATAGACGTACCATAGAAAATATTGGCGGGTAAACCAATAATGGCATCCACCACGTTCATCTGCTCAATCAAATACTGACGAATCACGCCCTCACTCGAACCACGGAACAATACGCCATGCGGTAACACCACCGCCATGGTGCCTTTGTCATCCAGTTGATACAGCATGTGCTGTACAAAAGCCATATCGGCTTTAGAACTTGGCGCCAGTTTGCCATACGCGGCAAAGCGTTCATCTTGTAAAAATAACGGATCGGCAGACCATTTTGCAGAAAATGGCGGATTCGCCACCACTGCATCAAACTTTTTATCTAAATGCTGCGGACGGGTTAAAGTATTTTCCTGCTTGATGTCGAACTTGGCAAAATGCACATCATGCAGAATCATGTTCATGCGCGCCAAGTTGTAGGTGGTACGGTTCATTTCCTGACCGTAAATCATATCGACATCTTTCACTTCACGTTTTACCCGTAGCAATAACGAACCTGAACCACAGGTCGGGTCATAGACTGAACGTAAACGTTCTTTGCCTTGGGTGACAATCTTCGCCAGTAAAGTCGATACCGTTTGCGGGGTATAGAATTCCCCCGCTTTTTTGCCCGCGCCTGAGGCAAACTCACCAATCAGGTATTCGTAAGCATCACCCAGTACATCAGCTTCGGTATTGGAAATATCAAAATCAATATCATCTAAATGACTGAGGACTTTCGCCACCAGTGCATTACGGTCGCTGGCATTATTGCCAAGCTTGGTCGAGTTTAGATCCAAATCTTCAAACAGGTTGGCAAAGTCATCGGCAGAGTCGGTGCCTAACGTGCTTTGTTCAATTGATTTTAAGGTCGCAGTTAAATCATCCAGAATGAATTCGCCCTGACGACCACGCTCGGCTAAGGTATGGAATAGCTGTTTTGGTGTAAGCGCATAACCCACTTCGGCAATGGCATTCTTTTTAATTTCTTCGATGTAGGGCACATGCTCAGCATTATTTTCATCTAATTCTAAAAAGCTGAGGTCTTCGCCATCGAGCAATTCATTGGCAAAGTTCACCGACTTTTCTGATAAATATTTAAAGAAAATAAAACCCAGAATGTAATCACGGAATTCATCTGCCCCCATGGTGCCACGCAAAGTATTGGCAATATTCCAAAGTTGTTTTTGTAGTTGTTGCAGTTGTACTTGGGTCATTGTTATGCATGTCCGATGAAATGAATAAAACATGACTAGTGTACCGAAAATTAAAGTTTTTTCAGCAAAATTGGAAATAGAAAGACAAAATTTGTCGCACTAAATGCATATCAACAATATTGATATATAAGGTTTTATTTGGATTTTAAAAGATTAACAGGTTCAAGTATCATAATTTAAATTAAGTCTTATATCAAAATTGCAGATGCTTAGAAAAATATTTATAAGTAAAATAAATAACAAGGCGGTTTGTTAAAGTTGGTCATATTCAGCATCAATATACGCATTAATTAATGTCCAATCTTCAGTTTTTGAAATTTCACGTGGAAGCTCTGTTTCAAAGGATTCATAAAAATATCTACGCATACAATACTCAGTATAAGAATCCGCATAGGTTTCATAACGCGCGATGATTGTTAAGTCCATCACAGGCATTTGTGCTTGATCCCATCGTTGTCTTTTCCGACTGAAAAAGAATAGTTTCCCGAAGGTATATAAACGTCCCGCCTGTTGTCGATTACCTCTGAATACAGCATAAATTTTAAAATAATTCTGCCATGCAAGAAGATCATTGAGCGCTTTGGTCTGATCTTTCTGTGAAATCACTCGATTGAGAATTTGGGTTAATTCTCTTTTTAGTTTTTCTATTTCAGTTTTCTTAAATCGCCACGTCCATGAGAAATTTTTATTACTTTTACGGTAAAACTTAGTTTGATGTTCAGCATACTTTTTATGGCTTAACCGTACTAATTCAGCCTCATATTTTCCAAAATCCAAGCTTAAATAGGGTTTATTTAATATGAAATTAAACTGTTCATTGTCTTTATAGTAATGACGGATAAAAGTTAATTCTTGCCCGACTGTGATTTTGTCCCAGATAACAGGTTCAAGTTCAGCAATTTTATCTTTTGATGTATATGCTGAACTAGTTGTTGAAGTCACTTTGCCTATGGTTTCTTTGCTGTGACGATGGCTATTAGGGGTTTTGATCAACAAGATAAATAACCACTCATCTTTATAAAGAATGTCTTGAACAATGAGATCAGCAACAGGTAATCCTTGTTTTAATCGATAGGTTCTTTGCCGACTGGTTAAATTTAATGCGTATCGTTCGGTTAATTTATGAATAATTTTTTCAATATCAATTTTACCTAACTCAGTTTGCACTATAAATTTGCAGTAAAAATATGATCCTCTTGTGACCTTATCTTGAATTTTTTGTGCGGTGTATTTTGTGTGGGGGCTGTAATCAATCATTTTATGTCATCCAACTATGCACTTTTCATGTCAATCAACAATCCACTTAAGTCCAAATTTCTTCATCCATTTTTGAATTGTTCATCAACAATAATTTTCTCTACATTTCCCATTTTGCTGAGTGCGTCAGCAATCAGCATTAATCAAATTGCGCTAGCACTGTCACCTCACGTTGTAAGGTGACAATAAAGTAGTTCCTAGTGCGCATTACGAACCTTGATCAGCAAATCTTATACTTGTTTAAATAACATATCAATATTATTGATATGTTAAATTAACTTTGATAATATGACTGCATATCAATCGAATTGTGGATTGACCATCCATTCCAACTTTCTTTTTTTGAAGTGGTTTGAATGGCTGACCACCATTCAAAAACTTTGATACATATTGCCCTGAATATAAGACTAACCATCTTCATATTGCCGATGTAGCGGACTGCTGGGGAAACCTCGCTCGGTACGTTGCAACGGGGGCTAGAGGATTGCAATATCCTTTTTCTATCCGTTCATTCACTTTTTAAGAGTTCCAAGCAAATAAAAAGTGGTTGGGCGACAAGGAAACGGGAGCCTATAAGCGATTTATCGTGAAATGGTCATTTGGTTAGTAATAGCCAAGTTAGGTGTGAAATTATGAAAATAGTGGAACATTGAAACCCTGTTCAAAGTGATACAGTCAGGAGCAGCATAGGATGTGCGATAGTCTCCGTTAATAGCTGAATGTGTATGCTTGATCGAACAAGTTTTTTTACTTGGAAAAGTATGCTCATTTCCAATCACGATGGCTGCTGAGAGTGCCGTAAGGTACTAGGGCTTTGAGGCTAACGCTGGAAAAGCTGGCACCATTTTGCGCAAGCTGAATGGGTCGCTGGATAGCTTAAACGTGTAACGGCATTAATCGATAGATGCTGATTGGAGTGTAAGAGTTTTACCCTTTACAAAGTTGTGTATACATCATATCCCGATATTTTTTAAGGAACTACGGTCGGGGGAAACAGGAAGCATGTATTCAGGCGAGAGGATAAACGGTCTGCACATTAAGACACTTTGAAATAACTTGGGAAGCACTGAATAAAAAGGCTTAAATTGGTTAAAAGTCTGCTGTATTTTTTCAGTGTGGGAGCGATGGTGAGTAGCGCATATAAAGCAAGTATTTACTTGCGGAAATTGTGATACAAATCTTCATAGTAAGATTTGTATTAAATGAGATAGCTAGCTTAAAGCGAATCCTAAAACATTTCGATTTTTTCAGTCGGGATGCTCATTGCGAAAACTTGAGTCGGCACATGCGTGAGCATGTTGGACAATATGTAGAAAAGAAAGGTTAATGGAACACTGGTCGTGTTTCTCAGTCGGGGATTGGTCTCTCTGACTAGGCCGAGATTGGTACAGTGTAAGTATTCTGAAGTTTGGTCACTGATGAAAATATACTTATACGGGTTTGCCTGAGACTTAAATCAGGATAATGCTACACCAGCATGAAAAAATCGTGGCTTGTTCTTCCAGATTAGACAAGCATAAAACTATTGCCTAGCAGTAGAAATATGAAATGGAATATGGCCTAAGTCGGCATGAAAAAATTGAACCGCCAGTACAGGCGTAATCATCTGCTCAACAAAGAGCGTTAACAAATGCATTAGGCTCGATCCCTTAGGGACGAGCCTTGTCTTTGAAAGAAGCTAATAATTTAAATTCGCTGTTCTTTGTGGTAATGATATTTTAATCGAAGAAGCTATATCAGCTTGTTAAGTTATTCATAAAATTATTTTTATTTTTTAGTTTGTTAGTAGTATGTTGTAAAATAGGCTAATCGCTTAATTAAAACCTAAATGTGAATAAATCATAAAAAAGGAAAATAAATGTCTAGATGTACAGCTCCTGTTCGAGGCCATAGTTCTGCTGCAGCTGCTGCGGCTTGCCCAGCATGTCGTAACAGATATGGTTCTCGTTCTCGTAGTTATTCTTACTCATCATCATATAGTTCTGGTAGTTCTTATAATGGGTCTAGTAGCACCTATAGTGATTCTAGTAGAGCTGGGGGCAGTGGGAGTTCAAAAAGTGTTTCAAAACCTCGCTGGGCTAAAACAGGCTCCTCTCTTGTATATACGACAAATGAAGTAACATCCCTAACACCTGTCAGAGAGGTAATCGAGAAAAAAGCTTCTGAGCAGCCTGACCTTCGTGATGTGTTTTTATGCCATGCATGGGATGATCGTAAGGAATCTGCTAAACAACTACACGATTTTCTAGAGGCTGCTGGTGTAAAAGTTTGGTTTAGTGAAAAAGACCTTGGTTTGGGTGTTCCAATGATGAGAGCAATTGATAAAGGTTTGGCTAATTCTAAAGTTGGACTCGTTTTGGTAACACCAGCTTTGTTGTCGCGCTTACCTAAAGAAGGTGTAGCAGATAAAGAGCTTTCAACTCTTCTAGCTGGTAACCGTTTGATTCCAATTGTACATAATACAACGTACGAGGCACTTAGAGATGTCAGTCCAATGTTAGCTTCAAGAAGTGGTCTTGATACATCTGAAGATACGTTGGAGATAGTTGCGGAAAAAATAGCTGAGTTAGTTGCGATTTAAATAAAATGCTTTTGTATGGTATTTTGTATGGTGTTTGGTTGAATAAAATTTATTTTAAATTATATCAACTGCTTATGTATTTAGTTTAATTGACGCCACCCCACCAAAATTCTTTCCGAAGTAATCCATCGGAATCTAAAAAAGCCTTTAAAATCAATGTTTAGAGGCTTTTTTATTGGCTGTGTTGTCCGACCTTGTCCTAAGCTGTTTGACCCTATTTTTGCTTTTATGAGGGTCAAAATTGGGACAATTTGACCCACTAAATAAGTTTAATTATGTGGGACAAAGATATGTCGCTTACCGATGTGCTGTGTAAAAAAGCATTACCGCAGGAAAAACAGTACCGCCTTTCTGATATTAATGGTCTGTCTTTACGAGTCGATCCGAATGGCAAAAAATATTGGTCTATCAGATACACGGAAAATGGACAAAGGAAGTCTAAAGCATTAGGTATCTATCCTGAGCTAAGTTTAAAGCGTGCAAGGGAGATCGGTTTGATCTGAGATATAAACTCAAAAATACAACTGAGGTTGAGCAGGAGCAGCCTTATTTTAAGGAAGTCGCAGAGGATTGGTTCAATAATCAAAAAGAAACTTGGTCATCCAAACACATTAGTAATGTACGAGCTTCATTGGATGAGCTTTATATTGCTCTTGCTAATAAGCGTATTAACCAGATTCAGGCTCCTGAGATTCTACAAATCATTAAGAAGATTGAGGCAAGAGGTTCGCTTGAAATTGCAAAACGTATCTAATTTAATGGATGTACGAAAAAATCTCTATAAACTCGAACCAGGATATGAAGCAAGAGCTAGAAGAATAGCATCGGTCTATGCCAAAATTTACCTTGAACAGGAAAATCATGGAGATAAACAACTTATAGGTCGTTATTATTGGATGGGTCTAGGCGCATTTGCCTCAAAAACAGTTGCAGCAGTGTTTAAACATGGACTCACCGCATGGGGATATAAGTGGATGCCACTCAGTGTGATTCGAGACCCTGTACATTCTTTTGCAAAAGGAAATTTATGGTTATTCATGGATATTGCTCCATGGCACTACGCTTGGAGTATGTCATCTGCATCTTTTAACCAGTGTAGAACTCAACGTGATGTCTCAAAATTCACCCATATAAAAGAAGAAGTAAGAAATATTCCTTGGTCAAGTTGCTTACCGATAATTAAGCACTTACAAAGTACCCCTGAAATTACACAGGCTTTTGAGTATCTTCCAAAAATTGAAAATGTATTTAAAAGAAAGAATGAATCAAGACAAGTTAGATTTAAGTTGTCTAGTAAAAATCTTTTAAAACATTTGATGGCGATTGCAGTACAAGAGCAAAGAAATATTTTACAGGAATTGGTATGGAAAGATTGGAAAGTACAAGCACAGGCAACGTTACAAAGCTATACCAAGCTCCCTGATAGTACCTTAGTCTTATCTAGTGATTATGGCGTTGATACGGTCAAACCTGATAAAAATGGAAACTATAAAGGTCGTCATGCAGGAGTTATTAATCAACTCCCTGAATCTGTCTATATTGAGCCTTTGCCACATACTAGAGTTCAAAACTATGATAGCCGTATGGAATGGATTAAAAAAGCAGCAGAAAAATATCATCTTTTAATGTTGAGTAACAAAGGACGTCCATTTTTAGAAAAGGAACTCGCAATTATTGCAGGATGGGGTAACAGTAAAGCTGATTTTAATGTTGGTAAGGACAGTAATGATGGAAAAATTTAAGATCTATTTTAACTTGATCTTTGTCTTTATATTCGGACTCTTCCTTTTAAGCTGTCAACCTCATCCAAAAAATACAGAGAACAATACAATGAATCAGCAACCTTATTCACTACATTTTGGTCCACAAGGTTTTAAAGATTTTGCTCACTACAATCAAGGGAAGGTAGATAATCACCCAGTAGCGAGTTTTCGAGAATTAGATTTTTCACTACCGAACTTAGGCCAAATTAAAATCGAGAATAGTACAAGTAGCTTGACCATTAATCATGTTTTTTCAGTACTTGGAGCATCTTTTCATGGGGAAGAAGGTATTGAGGTGATGACTATCAATGCAGGTTTAAACAAAGAAGAGTTTGTACGTCCTGAACAAGCCTATCAAGCTTATGTTGATTTAATGAAAAAAATTAATCAGGCCGAGTGGAAAAATTATTTCTATCGTTTTTCTGCACGAATAGCAAAAGAAGATAATATTCGATATCTAATGGAATCAGGTGATGTCATTGATCCGACTTATATCTTTAATTATGAAGAATGGAAAAAAATAATAAATACAGTTGGAGGAAACTCGATCGGCTACCGCTTATATGGCAATGGTATCCTTTTGGATCTGAGTATAAAACAAACTAAAAAAACTGAAGATGGTAAAGAACAATATATGGTTCATTATACTTTCAATACAATTCGCTATGATGAAAGAAATTCAATGGATGATTCAGAGAATAATATTGATACTTATAAAATGACATCAAAAGAGTTAGAACAAGCATTTACAAATGAGTTGAGAAGAAATAAAAAATCAAGGGAAATTGATGAAAAAGAAGTTATGGCACAGGGCTACCATATTGATGAAGATTATGTTGATCCTGTCGTTTGGCCGTATGTTAAATAGATCAGTTATGGTTATTTGATTTTAAGAAATTCTAAAATTAACATGATGGGTGTTATATGAATAAGCCCATAACCTGATCACATAAACATACTATCTGGATTATAGTTTTTCTTTCTTAAAATATAATTAAAAGAGTTATAAGGATACAATATGTTTATATGATTTATTACCTAAACAGCTGTGACATTAAATAATGAACCCACCCATGCGCTAAACAGCATCGCAATAATTCCCCATATCATAATACGTATGGCACCTTTCCAGATAGAATTGCCACCGGTATAGCTTGCCAGCGCACCCAGAACTCCCAGACTTAATATACCAATTATAATAATGCCTGATTGGAGTATAGATTCAGGAAGAAAAATAATTGCAGCAACAGGAAACAAAGACCCCACTGAAAAAGCCAGAGCTGATGCGACTGCTGCAAGAACAGGATTTGCTGAAGTCTGTTCTGAAATACCAATTTCATCTCTTGCATGGGCGTCCAGAGCATTATGTGCAGTCAGCTGTTGAGCAACCTGACGGGCAAGGTCAGAGTCTAAACCGCGACGTATATAGATATCTTGGAGCTCCTTTAATTCATGGGCCGGATGAAGATCTAATTCTCGTGCTTCCATATTCAAATCACTCTGCTCGATATCCTGCTGGGACTTAACTGATATATATTCGCCGGCTGCCATTGAGGCAGCGCCAGAAATCAGGCCGGCTATACAGGTAATTAACAGGGTATGAGTGGAGGCCCCACTTGCCGCTACGCCAATGATAAGGCTGGTAACAGAGATAATCCCATCGTTTGCACCCAGTACAGCAGCACGTAACCATCCCGCACGCTCCATATAGTGCTGTTCAGCATGATAAGAATGACGCATAGAACACTCTTTTATTGTTAAGGTTGTTAAAATAGAGGGAATTTATTTTAGCTATATATTAGGGCTTATAACTTCTAAATTGAATATATTTTTAACTTATTGATTTTAATAAAAACTAAAATAACAAGACAATTTCTATTATAGTCAGCCTTAAAAATCTTATTTTATAGAAATATTTTTTAAATATTGAGAATTTTAACATCTAAATAATATGGTATCAGAGAAGGTTAAATATTAAAAAATAGAAGATCGATACTTAAGATGCTATCTATTCTCATGATCAGGCTAGAGCAAGTTTTTTAGTGACCAGTTTAAGGGAGTTATCCCTGAAGAAGTAGTGCTAAATTATAAATCAAGTGATAAATGGAGTAATAAGCACATCCGTCTTATAAGGAAAAACCGTGTTGATGCCGATCTGTAGAGATCTGAACAGGCAGTTGCTGTAGGTTATCAGCGGATTGTTGATAACAATAATAGCCTGAGCATAAGTGGGGCATTTACTCGAAAAGAAAGTTCTGCTGGTATAGGGGGAGATTTTAGCTGGTAAATTTATATAAAGTGTTTAGTTTTGATATATTATTTAAGTGAATAAAATAATAAGTAAAAAAGTACCTATATAATAAATATATTCATTAAAAATAACTGGTTAATTAAAATTAATATTTGGGGTAGGTGTGATCTGCTATAGATTTGAGGTTTCTATTTTAAAAAAATGCTGCTTGAGATAGCCATTTCACTTTAAGGTGATAAAGAAATTCAGTTAAGCAAACAAAATAATCATAAAGTTGCATTTCTCATAAAGGACATCAACATTGGTATAAGCTAGAAGTATTAAGCTAATTCCTGAAATGAGATTTTCGGAGTTATCAAAATGATTTATGACGTTGCAATTATTGGCGGAAGTTATGCCGGCTTATCTGCGGCAGTACCTTTGGCAAGAGCACGTCGAAATATTATAGTAATTGATGCAGGGCAGAGACGAAATCGATTCGCCGAAAATTCTCATGGTTTTCTTGCACAAGATGGAATTCAGGCGCTGGAAATTATAAAAAAGGCACGGGAACAATTACAGCGCTATAAGACAGTCAACTGGCAACAGGGCACGGTCCAGCGGGTAGAAAAAAATAATCAGGATTTTTATTTGTATTTGGATACTCAACAGCCAATTTATGCCAAAAAAATAATCATAGCCTCGGGGGTCACTGACCGCTTACCGGATATTTCAGGTCTAAACGAACGCTGGGGGAAATCTGTATTTCATTGCCCGTATTGCCATGGCTATGAACTCAATCAGGGAAATATTGCACTTTTAGCCAGTTCTGCCCATGTTACCCATCTGGCCATGATGCTTCCAGACTGGGGTAAGACTACACTCTTATTAAATGGTCAGCCAGACCTGTTGAATCTGAAAGCCAAACAGCAATTACAAGAAAGAGGCGTGACTATAGATGACCGTTCAATTAAGCAGATGGATTCTCATGCTGATGTGATATTTACAGATCAGAGCATCACACACTTTGATGGATTGTTTATACAAACTAAAACCTTTTTAGAGCAAGGTTGGATCAAGGATTTGGGTTGTAAAATTGAAGAAGATGAAACAGGGGAATTCATTTATACAAATGACCTAAAAGCAACCTCAGTTGATGGGGTGTTTGCCTGTGGAGACGCAGCTCGGCCCGGCGGTTCAGTGTCTTTAGCCGTAGGTGATGGGGCACTGGCAGGAGTAAGCGCACATAATGCTTTAATTTTTGATTAAATTAAAAATATAAAATAGAGAAAGTTATCAGTCAAAACCTAATCTGCTACGACTATAGTCAGAAATGAAAGAAAGGGAAAATAATAAATGCCTGAAAATACTATAATTCCAGTTCTTTATTTAATGTGTGGATTACCAGGCTCAGGAAAGACTACATTGGCTAGAATTCTAGAAAAAGAATATGGGGCTATTCGCTTTTCACCAGATGAGTGGTTGTATGATCTCGGTTTAAGTTTTTACGATGATCAGGCAAGGATTAAGGTAGAGCAGCTCCAGTGGCAGCTCGCCCTGCAGTTACTTAAACAGGGCCACAGTGTCATTCTTGAATATGGATTCTGGTTAAGGACGGAGCGTGATCATTATCGCGCTGTAGCCAAGGAGCTTGGTGTTATAGCCAAAGTCTACTATTTGAAGGCGTCTATAGATGAGCTGAAGTCACGACTGAAAAAACGTAACCAGCTGGGCATCGATAGTATACCTGTGGTTAACTTGGCAAACCTGGATCAATGGATAAACCGCTTCGAAGAGCCTGCTCAAGAAGAGCTGAGTTGATTCTGGTTGGATCATTTATTTTTTGTAAGAATATAAAAGATGGCTAGTGAGCAGTTCTCTCTATGCTTTAAAAAGATCTTAAATATTTAGACTGCTGAATATTATTGCTTGGGTATTGGGTCAGCAGTTTTTAGTTAAGTAAAAAATCAGCTTTACTCAGGATTTTTATCTCAGGCATTGTTTTTCTGACTATAATAAATAGCCTCTAAAAATGAAATATAGAAAGCTAAATGAATAATAATTATTTATATGTACAAGGCCGTACTCATGCTATTTAAATCGCTCCTTATTCGTATAACCTGTTGAGTGATGATCCTGAATTATTTTAGATAAAATAACAGCAGAAGGTTTGATTTGAGCTACAGCTTTTTCTGAATCATGAAGAAGGTGAGCAAAGGCATATTGAACAATCAGTATGCCGGGACTCGGCAGTTTTTACCTAAAGAGAAAGAAATGTTATCTAAGTGACCTACAGCAATAGTTGGGAGTAGTGCAATCGATTGAAGATGGATCGGGATCTAAGTTATTCATCAGAACCGATATCTTAGAAAGTCATGTGAGGAAAATGAGCTGAATAGTCTTTAAAACTGTCTAGGCTTATTTTCCTCTCCTGACCTGAGATTCAAATGCAATTAACAGATTAAATAATTATTATTTGATAATCATGACTGGTAAATGCGTTGCTGCCAATACACTCTGGGCTACACTTCCGAGAAAGATTTTCTTGATCCCTTTACGGCCATGTGAACCCATAATAATCAGGTCGGCATTTATCTCTTCTGCGGTATTAATAATTTCTTTATAAATTTCCTGTCCTTCAGTCAGACGGGTTTCTATTTCTACTCCTTCTGCGGCAAAAAGGGCTTTGGCCTGATCCAGAGTTTTCTGTATTTCCTGTTTAGCTTTATTACGATAGTCTTCTACCAGCGTCTGGGTATCGACAAATTCAACAGCAATAAAAGGTTCAACTGAAAGTACACAAACTGCTGTAACCTTACTGCCAAAAGCCTTGGCAATATCAGCTGCCTGTTTGACTGCAGTGAGAGAAGTTGGTGAACCATCTACGGGAACTAAAATATGTTGATAAGTCATGGTGCTGACTCCTTGGGGAATAGTTCTTAAAAGGATACTTATTATTAGATGTCTTAATATTATACGCTGTCCAGCAGTTAAATATATGAGGAAAACTTAATTTATATAACTGATGTCCATTAATTTCAAAGCTAAGCCATCAACTTAAGGCTAACACACTTCCAGCAAACAAAATGCTTTTCTAGCACTAAAGTTTAAATAATAACCATAAAATATTTATATTAATAAAAATAAAAAATGCAGGTTAAAGGCCTGCACTTTATAAAATTTTACGAATTATGGTAGTCATTAATCACTTCAAGCGCAGCCCGGAAAGCTTCTTGGGCTGCTGGTGCTCCACAATAAGGTAGGCTGTGCAATAAAACTTCCTGAATCTCTTCAACTGTGGCACCGTTATTGAGTGCACCACGAACATGTCCCTTTAGTTCGGTAGGGCTCTTCTGGGCAACCAGAAATGCAAGCGTAATCAGAGAACGGTATTTGCGTGGCAGTATACCTTCACGTTGCCAGGTTGACCCCCATGCATGTTCATTAATCCAGTCTTGCAGCGGCTGGGTAAATGGAACGGTGTTGTTTTGGGCACGCTGTACAAATGCCTCACCCATAACTTCAGTGCGGACTTTCAGGCCATTTTCGTAATCTTGCTGAGACATGATTGTTTCCAGAGTCAGAATATGAAAAAGGATATACCACGCTCGATGGTATATCCTGCAGAAAATTGACAATACTCAGATCAGGCCATGATTTCAATCGCTATTGCAGTGGCTTCTCCACCACCGATACAAAGTGCTGCAATACCTTTACGCTTGCCAGTGCGTTTAAGTGCATAGATCAGTGACAAAATAATACGTGAACCTGATGAACCCAATGGATGACCTAGGGCGCAGGCACCTCCATGTATATTAACTTTTTCAACATCCAGCTCAAAGGCATCAATCGCGGCCATCGTTACCATGGCAAAGGCTTCGTTAATTTCCCATAAATCAACTTCTGCTGCATTCCAGCCGGCTTTCTTCAGAACTTTTTCAATTGCACCCACTGGAGCAATTGTGAATTCAGAGGGATGTTGTGAATGTGAAGCATACGCTACAATTTTTGCTAGTGGTGTCAGACCACGCTGCTGTGCATTTTCTTCAGTCATGACCAGCATGGCTGAAGCGCCGTCACTAATTGAGCTGGCATTAGCTGCCGTAATTGTTCCATCCTTGGCAAAAGCCGGACGCAAGGTGACAATCTTATCAATTTTAGCATTAAACGGATTCTCATCCTGAGCCACAATGACCTCACCTTTACGACTGCTGACAGTTACTGGCACAATTTCATCTTTTAAATAACCTTCGCTAATAGCCTTTTGCGCACGAGTTAAAGAACGGATCGCAAACTCATCCATCTGTTCGCGGGTATAACCCTTCTGGTTAGCCATGTCCTGTGCCAGTGAACCCATCGAACGGCCGGTTTCTGCGTCTTCAAGACCTTCTAAAAACATGTGGTCCTTGACCTCACCATGACCCATGCGAAATCCTGCACGTGCTTTAGGCATCAGATATGGAGCATTACTCATTGATTCCATCCCGCCTGCCACTACAATATCAGCACTACCTGCCTTAATTGCATCTGCTGCCTGCATGACAGCTTTCATGCCTGAACCACAGATTTTATTGATAGTGGTGGCGCCAACATGGTCAGGCAAGCCCGCCAAACGCATTGCCTGACGGGCCGGACCCTGTTTTAACCCGGCAGGGAGTACACAGCCCATAATCACTTCATCAACCTGATCGGCTTGAACACCAGCGCGTTGTAGAGATTCCCTGATGACGGCTGCTCCCAGCTCAGGTGCAGTTAAACTGGATAAACTACCCTGAAAACTTCCCATAGCAGTACGGCTACCAGAAACAATAACAATCGGTTGCATATTTGAATTCCTATTCAGACCATAACGAAAAAACGCAGTACAGTGTTGGTAAAAATGAAAGGCTCTTTTGTTCTTGAAAAAGCCAGTACTATTAAAATACAGGTGGGGTATAAGCCAGAGTACGCCCCAGTATCCACAATAAAAAAAGAACCAGCGGAAAATGCACGACCAGCTGGGTTACGGTAAAACCAATCACATCTTTAGGTTTAAGTTTCAAAATACCCAGCATCGGCAACATGAAAAATGGATTGATCAGGTTCGGTAAAGCCTCAGCAGCATTATAAATCTGCACTGACCAGCCCAAATGTACTTTCAGGTCATTGGCAGCTTGCATAACATATGGGGCCTCTATGATCCATTTTCCACCACCTGAGGGTACAAAAAAGCCAAGAATAGCTGAATAAATTCCCATCACTACAGCAAAACTTTCCTTGGAAGCAATAGAAACAAAAAACTCGGCAATATAGTGAGATAAAGAAAGATCATTGCTGTTCATGGCATGAGTCATGATAAAAGCAATACTGCCGTATAAAGGAAACTGGATTAATACGCCAGAGACCGCAGGTACTGCCTTGGACACGGCATTAAGAAAATTACGTGGTGTCCCATGCAGAGCCAGACCCAGCATCAGAAAGACAAAGTTATAGGTATTTAAACTGGAAATAGCCAGAATTGGATTCTGCTGGGTAAATTCGAGAATCATCCAGCCTATACCAATCGCCACCACTAGTATGGTTAAGATTGGTGAATTTTCTAGCCAGTCTCCCGGGCGGCTAGACTTTGATTCCGGCTTTTTCTCAGTTTCAAAGTCCAGTTTAAAATCCTGCATGGTCTTGACGTTTTCACCTTTAGGGGCAGACCAGTAGGCAATTGCAATTGAGACAATGATCAGTACCAAAGTCATAACGATGGATTGCCACAGAAAAATTGTTTCAGTGAAGGGAATAACCCCGGTAAGCTGATAAATAGATTCAGGTAAACTGTCTTTATTGGCTTGTAGCTGGGCAGCAGATGAACTGATACCCAGTGCCCAAGTCGCACCCATACCAATAATAGCTGCAGCAGCCGCGGCCCGGTAGTCCATTCGCAGTTCAGTACGTTTTGCCAGTGCAATCACTAAAAGAGCCGTCAAAATAGTACTCACGGCCCAATTGACAAGGGAAATCAGCAGACTGACGGTAGCAACCAGTACAATTGCTCCACGACCGGAACTGGGTATAAGAGCCATTTTCTGAATAAGGAGTTCGACGGGTCTGGAAACCGAAACCACATAGCCGACAATAATCAGCATGGTCATTTGTAGGGTAAATGGAATGAGACTCCAGAATCCATCACCAAAAGCTTCAGCTACAGCTTGGGCCGGAGCACCGATCGTCATCGCGGCAATTGAAACAATGATGACTCCCAGTAAAGCGAAGATATAAGAGTCAGGAAACCATTTTTCTGACCAGTTACTGATACGAAGAGCGAACCGCTCAAGTAATCCTTGATGTTTATACATAGTTTTTGAAATCCATTTGTCTGTTTATTCTTAGATATGGTATCTAGCTGCCCATAGCCTGTTTTATTATTTACTTAGGACACACAAAGCAGCCGAAGCTGCTTTTTTATTCACATGATTTTTATAGTATTGGATCAGGCTGCATCATTCTCTAGCTGTACATTTAGCTGTACGCCTGTAACTGCCTGAATCTGCTCTAGCGTCACCTCTTTGGCCAGTTCTATCAGTTTCACCCCTGCGGCGTCAATATCCATCACACCAAGGTCGGTAATAATCCGGTGGACTACACCTTTACCTGTAAGTGGCAGGCTACACTGTTTTACAATTTTTGGTGTTCCATCTTTCGCATAGTGCTCCATCAGCACCACGACTTTTTGTACACCTGCAACCAGATCCATGGCTCCGCCCATGCCCTTAACTTTCTTGCCCGGAATCATCCAGTTGGCCAGATCTCCCTGTTCGGAAACTTCCATTGCTCCTAAAATCGCAATATTGACGTGTCCACCACGAATCATGGCAAAGGATTCAGCACTTGAGAAAAATGCAGCGCCGGGCCGGGCTGTTACGGTCTGCTTACCCGCATTGATCAGATCAGCATCCACCGTTTCTTCAGTCGGAAACTCCCCAATCCCCAGTAAACCGTTTTCAGACTGGAGCCAGACATTGACCTGTTCTGGAATATAGTTGGCGACCAGGGTCGGCAATCCAATACCCAGGTTGACATAAAATCCGTCTTCAAGCTCCTGTGCGGCACGCTGTGCCATTTCATTACGTGACCAGGCCATATTTATCCCTCCGCCGTTTTCAGTGTCATCTGTTCAATCCGTTTTTCAGGTGTGGCATTGAGTATAATACGGTTAACATAGATTCCCGGCAGGTGAATAGCATCCGGATCCAGCTCACCAATCTCGACAATCTGTTCAACTTCAGCCACAGTAATTTTTCCGGCCATGGCACAGACCGGATTAAAGTTCTGCGCGGTTTTGCGAAAGACCAGATTCCCGGCTTTGTCGGCTTTATAGGCTTTAACCAGCGATATAT
>NZ_JIBB01000043.1:0-26397 GCF_000620525.1 Acinetobacter sp. UNC436CL71CviS28 | reverse complement strand
GGCAGAACATAAAATACTTGAAGAAGATTTAGGCATAGATGTATATTTCTGTGACCCACATTCACCCTGGCAAAAAGGCACATGCGAAAATATGAATGGTTTAATTAGGCAATATTTACCTAAAGGGATTGATTTAAATCAGGCAGATCAGCATTATTTAAATCAAGTTGCCATGTCACTGAATACTCGTCCTAGAAAAGCGTTAGATTGGCTTACACCATTAGAGAAATTTGCTCAGCTTGTTGATTATCATAAGACTTTTCAAACTGTCGCACCTCATGTTTGAATTCGCCCTTAATTCATGTTGTAACCATTCAATCATCTTATATTCTCACTTCATTATTAATATATTTTTAGGTAGAGAATCATGGTTTTTTTAAATATTTACTTAAACTACTATTCTAATTATGAGAAAACAAATTTACTTTACTTAAGTACAAATATATATTAATTTCAATGGCTTAATTATTATATAATATAAAGATAACTTATATAATTAAAATTAAGATATTGATAATAATTAATTATTTTTAGATTATAAAATTTTTAAAATAACTTTTATTTAATAGTAAATTGTAAAATTTTATGTTGGGTTTTAAATAAAATTTTGAGAAAAAATTAAACATAATTAATTGATTAAAGTTAATTTAATTAAATTATTTAATATTCATGCTAGGCTTAAATAATTAATAGGTAAATGTAATATATCTTTAATAATTCAAAAATATTTTATAGTTGCTTGGTCTTTTTACTAAAAACTGAAATTTTTATAAAGATGAGAATAATAAAATTAATTATTTCTTTAGGATTCTGAGTTTTTTCATTCGATAATATTATACTTTTATTGGTTCAATCAGTTATGTATTTTAAATTGGTTGCTTTTTAATAATAATATCTTATAAAGATAAATATGAACTGATAAAAGGAAAGGCATTTGAATATTCTTTTGCAAAGTCTAACTTTTCAAGAGCTTCTCACAATTATATTGTCTGCATTAGGATGTGGTCTTTTAATCGGGCTAGAGCGGGAACGTAATAAAAATACCCGCAATGAACAAAGTTTCGCGGGATTAAGGTCTTTTACGATCAGCGCCTTATTGGGGGCTTTGTGTTTTGTTATACACCCGTATGTTGGAGTAGTGGGGGCAATAGCCGTAAGCCTGTTCTGCCTGTATAGTTTATCTCAACAAAAAGAAGATATTGGTTCCACCACTGAACTGGCTTTTTTAATGACCTACCTTATTGGGGCGGCGTGCATCTGGAATATTCCATTAGCAGCCAGTATGGCAGTATTGCTTACCCTTATTTTAATGGGGAAAACTAGCCTTCATCGCTTTGCTGGAAAAACCATTATTTTAATGGGGAAAACTAGCCTTCATCGCTTTGCTGGAAAAACCATTCGAGATTATGAACTCCGGGATGGACTCCTTTTACTGGCCCTCATTTTGATCGCTTTACCGATCATGCCAAATAAACCCCTATGGGGTTCAGTACTAAACCCATATGTCATTTTAAAATTACTGGTTTTAATCCTTATTGTGCAATCTATGGCACATGTGGCAAAACGCATTTTATCAAATGACAAAGCATTGATTTTATCTGCTCTAGCTTCAGGTTTTGTCTCTAGTACTGCCACTATCGCCAGTCTTGGCATGCAAGTCCGCTCCGGAGAAGCCACTGCCAAAGTGAATGCCGGTGCTGCTCTGATGTCATGTGTAGCGACTTTACTGCAATTACTGCTGATTGTCTCAGGTGTAAGTTTAATGTGGTTCAAACTGCTTTTTATCCCAAGTCTGGCTGGGATAGGCATACTATGTGCTGCTACAGGCTTATTTATGTACCGGTCAAATCATTCAGATACCCGTCTAATAAAACAAGTTGATCAAGCAGATGACCGCATGTTTAGTCTCAAGGAAGCCGTCATTATTGCAGTTAGCCTCACTCTCATTCAGGCCGGAATTTATGGAGCAAATCTTATATTAGGAGATAAAGGCTTAATCTTGAGCACTTTTTTAGCGTCACTATTTGAAGTTCATGCTGCTATGGCCGGGGTAGTAGTACAAGGAAACCCAGCTAATTTGACTCTGATTTATGCAGTTGTCATTGGTTTGGCTGCACATGCACTTTCAAAAAGTATTAATGCCTTTCTAACCGGTGGCTGGAAGTTTTTTTTATATTTTGCACCTGTGCAAGTTGTTCATATGGCGGTTGTTATAATGCTGATTATTTACTTTCATCAAATCTTAATCTGAAAGCATAATTTAAAATCCAGATCTCTGAAGTACTTTTGCAATTTTACCAAAACAGCTAAATTTATTAAAAATATCGTTCAAATGAGCCGATTCTCAATAAGAACTACATAGAACTTGCTAGCCAACACATACTCTCTATAATAACAAGCAATTTAATTCGTTAAAGTACCGTATGCGGTCTACCACATGGATTACAGTCTTGGTTGGATTATTCATGTTCCAAAGTCTTTGGAACGTGGCAGCGGCCTTTTGCGTCCATGAAGAGCAAACTTTAGTACAGCAGAGTTATCATTTTGGCCATCATCAAAATACCCTATGTATCAGTCATGACCGCCAGCATAAGCATGATACCCAATCAGATCATAAAGACATAAAGACATAAAGAATAATAATTTAAAGCTTGATGAAGATCATCAGGATCATCTGCCTTCCATGACGCATCTGATTGTGCAAAATGAAAAAATCTCGGTTTTAATTCCAGTTTTTGAAACTCATGTCATTCCAGAGTTTCACTGGAAGAACAGCTATCAGGCACCTGACCTGTTTCAGCAAAGTCCACCTCCCGAATTTTCCCCGCTTATGGTGGGGTAGCCTAAAACATTCTCACCACTTCTAAATTTAATTAAGTGGGAAAAATCATGTCTTTACAGTCAAGGACGTTATTACGTCATGCTCTGATGGCCTGTCTATTTACAGTTATTGTGCCATCACATAGTTATGCTGAAAATATTAGCAATTTTGGATCTGCGTATGCCAAAGTACAGAGCTATCAGGCACAAGCTGAAATAGCTCGGCATTATGCACAAATTTCTGATTTAAATATTCGCCAAAGCCAATTATGGCAAAATCCGAGCCTAACGGTTGAACAGTCAGGATTCGGTTCAGATCAGGAGCAGGAATTCAGCCTCGGTATTCGCCAGCCCTTAGATATTTTTGGTCAGCGCAAGCTTAGCCAGGCCATAGCCAATACATCAGGTCAGCAGCTGCAATTGCAACAACAGTTATGGAATGCGCAAAGCCAATTAATTGTCAGATATGCATGGTCACAGTTAGCAATTGCAGAAACGGAACGTACTGTTTATGCATCGCAGCTTAGAATAAGTAAAGCTAATTTAGAGAGTGCCCAGAAACGCTATCAGGCAGGAAGCATTGCCTTGGTTGATTATGAGCGGGCTCAGATTGAAGCGTTAGAAATGGAACGGCTTTATCAGCAGGCTGTATTAAATCAGCAGTCGGCAGGACGTCAACTCTCAAATTTATGGGGTGAAACCCATGTACAAATTGATTTAAGCAAAACTTCTATTCCTTGGCCAGATCAGAGTAATCAGACAGTACAGCATTATATTTCTGAAGGATGGCTGGAAAAACTTTATGCTTTAAATATCCGGCAGTCCAATTACCGGATTGAACGTTTAAAAGTCCAGGCTCGCCCACAGCCCGCCTTAAATGTAGGGATGAACCGTACAAGGTCTCCTGATGAAAATAATGAGACGGCGTTAACACTGGGGGTCGATCTTCCCCTTAATCTTTTCAATCGTCAGCAATATGCCATTCCTATTGCGCAGCAGCAGCAGATCTTGCTGAATCAACAGCAGCAGCGTGAACTAAAACAGCAAATACTTGATATTGCAAATAGCATGCATCAGCTCAAGGCTTTACGGAATCAATATGAACTGATCACAAGTCAAATTGACTTGGCTGAAAAAGTCCAGAGCAGGACCTTACAGGGCTTTAAGGCAGGTAAATTGTCAATTACAGATGTCCAGCAGGCGACTTCACAGCTGCACAGTCTACGTTTGGCGATGTTACAGACATTACGGCAAGCCTGGCAGAGCGCACTTGGTGCTGAAGCCCTAAGTATTGGAACAAGCTATGAAGAAATCAGCCGTTCTGATGCCTACATACAACTAAATCAAAATGCGGCTGAAACATTACAGAATTTAATCAATGAGGGGACACGATAAATGAACTTGAAACAATATGGAAAATTATCCCAGCCTCTCATGATTGCGATTCTGATTGCACTAACCGCACTGGTGAGCCTGATCATTTGGTTAAATAAGCAGGAAACGAGAACTGCTGAACATGGACATGAGGATGAACATACCGGAGACGGCGAGGATGAGGCTCATGCGACAGAAGAGCATGTTAAGGAAAAGGAAGGCGAGATAAAACTGACAGCCCGTCAAATGGCTGAACAGGGTCTAAAAGTCGCCACAGCAAGTACAGGCCCAGTGGAAGAGGTTACTCTGTTGCCAGGTAAACTGGTCGTAAATACTGACCAGCAAGCCCATGTATCGCCGAGTTTCAGTGGTCATGTTGAGCAAGTAAAGGTGTCTTTAGGGCAAAGTGTTCAAAAAGGACAAACTCTAGCAGTGCTTTTGGTTCCTGAACTGATTGATCAGCAGGCAAATTTACGTATGGCACAGGCAAATCTTCAGCTTGCCAAACAAGACTATCAACGTGAACAGCAACTCTGGACACAGGGCATTTCAGCCAAACAGGATTATCAGCGTGCTGAAAATGCGTACCGACAGACACAGGTTGCTGTACAAGCCTCACAGGCACGCTTAAATGCCTTGGGGGCAAGTAGTAATACTCATGGGCGTTTTGTTATTCGGGCACCGATTTCTGGTGTCATCAGTCAGAAAGATATTGTAGTAGGTGAAAATGTCCAGTTGGCTGATCAAATTTTTGTCATTGAACAGCTCAATAATTTATGGCTGGAGTTTACTTTACCCGCTCAATACGCAGGACCACTACAAGCCGGACAGAAAGTTTTATTTAAACTAATGGGTACAGAGCAGACCCATACTGCACGAATACAAAGTTTAACCTCGCAGGCAGACAGTCAGACAGGGCGGCTAATAGTCCGTGCCAAGCTTGATACGCAGTCTGCCAGTTTACGTCCTAATGTATTAGTGAGTGTTTTGATGGCCAAGCCTGCTGCTAAAACGTCTCTTCGGGTAAAAAAAGCAGCCGTACAACGTATTGAAGGCAAAGATACCGTTTTTATTTTGCAATCTGAAGAAAAAGGACAGGTTCATCTAAAGGCTCAACAGGTGAAATTGGGCCAAGCCTCAGGTAACGGGGAATGGCTTGAGGTAATTTCCGGGCTTGCTAACGGCAAGAAGTATATTAGTGAAGGTAGTTTTCTGCTGAAGTCTGAACTGGAAAAAGATGAGGCCGGTCATGAACACTAACTCTGAACTGCCAAGAGCAGAAGGCCTGTTTGAACGTATTATCCAGTTCTCTATTCAACATGCTATATGGGTCATGCTGTTTGCCTGTATCTGGATTGCAGTTGGAATTTACAGTTATCAAAAGTTACCTATTGATGCAGTACCAGATATTACGAACACCCAAGTACAGATTAATACCCAGGCAAATGGGTTTACTGCACTTGAAGTAGAACAACGTATTACTTATCCCATTGAAAATGCAATGGCCGGAATTCCTGATCTGGAATTAACCCGTTCTATTTCCCGCTATGGACTGTCTCAAGTTACCATTGTATTTGAAGATGGTACCGATATTTATTGGGCACGTCAGCAGATTAACCAGCGGTTACAAGAGATTCAGGCAGAGTTACCGGCACAAACCAGTCCAATCATGTCACCTGTTTCTACAGGGCTTGGAGAAATTTATCAATGGGTACTAAGAGCAGAGCCAAAGGCGAAAAAATCTGATGGAACTGCTTATACCGCTATGGATTTACGTGAAATTCAGGATTGGGTAGTTCGGCCTCAGTTGCAGCGTGTACAAGGTGTGGCTGAAGTGAACAGTATTGGCGGTTTTGAAAAAAACTATGTGGTATCACCTGACTTCAGCTACATGCAACAGCTTAATATCTCTTTAGAACAGCTACAGCAGGCTCTAAACCAAAATAATGAAAATAGAGGAGCAGGATTTATTGAAGATAATGGACAGCAACTTACAGTCCGTATTCCTTGCACACTCAACAACATTTCAGATATTGAGAATACTTTAGTCACCAGTTCCAGTGGTCGTGCCATTCGGGTCAGTAACATTGCGCAAGTTTCCATAGGACATGATCTAAGAACAGGTGGCGCAACCTATAATGGTGAAGAAACTGTTCTGGGAATTGCCATGATGGCAATGGGAGAAAATAGCCGGACTGTTTCTAAAGCGGTAGATGCCAAAATCCGGGATATTCAAAACAGTTTACCCAAGGGAGTATTTATAGAAACGGTCTATGACCGTACGTCTCTGGTTGAAAAAGCGATTAAAACTGTACAGAAAAATCTGGTTGAGGGAGCGGTACTTGTTATTGTTATACTATTCTTATTTTTGGGAAACATACGAGCAGCTCTGATTACCGCCTGCGTTATTCCGCTCTCCATGCTATTTACCTTAACAGGAATGGCACAAAAAAATATTAGTGCTAATTTGATGAGTCTGGGGGCACTAGATTTTGGAATTATTGTTGATGGTGCAGTGGTAATTGTTGAAAACTGTATACGCCGTTTGGCCCATGCACAGCAGTTACTTAAACGTCCATTAACACAAAGTGAGCGATTTAAAGAGGCGTTTTTAGCTGCTCGACAGGCACGACGTCCCCTGATTTTCGGGCAGCTTATTATTTTAGTGGTGTATTTACCAATTTTTGCTTTAAGTGGTATAGAAGCGAAAATGTTCCATCCGATGGCTTTGACTGTAGTCCTGGCACTGATTGCTGCAATGATTCTGTCTATAACTTTTGTCCCTGCTGCAGTCGCTTTATGGGTTAAAGGAGATATTCGCGAAACTGAAAGTGGCTGGATGACTTCGCTCAAGAAATCTTATGAAAAGACTTTAAATGTTGCTTATGAATATAAAGCAGTAGTCTTAACATTTGCTATTTGTCTTCTGGTGGTTACAGGTGTTTTAACTACTAAACTTGGGAGCGAGTTTGCGCCACAGCTTGGTGAAGGTGATTTTGCCGTACAACAATTACGTTCTCCTAGTACAGGATTAGAAGAATCTTTACGTATGCAGGAAAACACAGAAAAGCTTTTATTAAAGAATTTTCCTGAAATTAAAGCAGTATTTGCACGTACCGGCACCGCTGAAGTCGCAACAGATGTCATGCCACCTAATATTTCTGATGGCTATATCATGCTTAAACCAAATGAAAAATGGCCTGACCCTAAAGAGAGCATTGATGAGCTCCGATCCCGGATGGAAAGTTACCTTGCAACAATTCCGGGGAATAACAGTGAATTTTCTCAACCGATTGAGCTGCGTTTTAATGAGTTAATTTCAGGGGTACGTAGCGATGTAGGAGTCAAGATTTTTGGTGATGATATGCAAGTTCTCAATGGCGAGGCTGCTAAAATTGCCAAAATTATTCAGCAGGTCGCAGGAAGCAGTGCGGTAGAGGTTGATAAGTTTTTAGCTTCGCAATATGGCTTAAGTGTTAAATCTATTCAAGATGTGATAGCTACTGCCATTGGCGGACAGCAGGTTGGAGAAATTCTGGAAGGAGACCGCCGTTTTGATTTCGTTATTCGTTTAAGAGATCAGGACAGAAATGTGGCTGATGTTTCCCAATTGCCAATACGACTCCCAAATGGCGGCAGTATTATATTGTCTGATGTCGCAAAAGTTGCCAGTATTGAAGGTATCAATCAGGTAAGTCGTGAGAACGGTAAACGCCGTATGGTTATCACTGCCAACGTTGAAGGGCGAGACTTGGGCTCATTTATCAGTGACTTGCAGACACAGCTTAAAACCTATGATTTACCAAGTGGCTACTGGATAGAATATGGTGGCCAGTTTGAAAATCTGGCTTCAGCTAAAACCCGTATGCAAATTGTTATTCCATTGGCTCTAATTACGATTTTTATTTTATTGATAGCAGTTTTTCATAATATGAAAGACAGTTTTCTGGTATTCACAGGTGTTCCTTTTGCATTGACGGGAGGAGTTCTGTTTCTCTGGCTGAGAGATATTCCATTATCCATGTCAGCAGGGATTGGATTTATTGCTTTATCTGGTGTGGCTGTACTGAATGGTCTGGTAATGCTGACGTTTATTAAAGAGTTACGCTTGAAGTACAACTTGCATGAAGCGGTATGGCAGGGGGCGATTTTACGATTGCGTCCTGTATTAATGACGGCTTGCGTGGCATCACTGGGCTTTGTTCCTATGGCGCTTGCTACAGGTACAGGTGCTGAAGTACAAAGGCCCCTTGCAACTGTAGTCATCGGTGGAATTATATCGTCTACCTTGCTCACACTTGTACTGTTGCCTATTCTCTATAGATGGGTGAATAGTCCTCAGAGGTAAAGTGAGTCTTATGAAAGCCTTTGACTGTTCAAAGGCTTTCTTTTAAAGGTAATTTTATAGTAGAAAAATTTCAAAAGTGTAAATATATAATAAGTGACTTCAGGAGAAGTAGGTCCAAGCTTTAACTGCTATTTAGAATAATAATCCTCAGAGAGTAGAACGAATTCACATGAAAAGACTTATATATAAAAAATGCTGAATGGTGAAATAGGGGCTATGTATTAAATAAGCCATGAGATTTATTTCTGTATAGCTTAATTAAGTAGCTGAACAGGTACAGCAAGATTCAAGTCTGGGTTTAATCCTGTTTCAGCTACTATATACACTTATCCTGTTTATTGATCAGCTCTATGGAGACTTAACGAAAGCTCATCCCAACATTGTATTGCTGTTTCCATTGCTTGCATTTTGACAGGGCCAAAACCCCTTACATCTGCAGGTAATTTAGCGATTTGCTGAGCAACAGATAAATCATAATTTTCAGGTGCAGAAGTAATGGATTTCACAAATGTGATATAACGATCACGCCAAGCCTGTTCTTTTTGTCGTTCTTGCTGTAACGCAAAGGGATCAAGGAACGTTTCCCGAAGCCACTGCAGTCGTCCAAGAATCATCATTGGAATGCGCATCCAATATCCGAAAGCACGTTTGCGTATAGTACCATGAGCCCCCAAAGCTGGAGGTGCTAAATGATAAGTTAAACGCAGACCTTGACCAAACTGCGCTTCAATAGACTGTTTAAAACTTTTTCCTGTGAGTAAGCGTGCAACTTCGTATTCATCTTTATATGCCATGACTCTATATAGCTGAGTCGCTATTGTTCCAGTCAGGTCTTCTGGTAAGACTTTGGCAGCCTGTTCCACAAGTGCCCGATACTGGGCTGCATAATCCTGATTCCAGTACTCGACAAGGCGAGAAGAGCGGTCTTCAACTAATTCGGCCAATGTAGCTGGTTTATTCTTTACTGTTATTGTTGCAATAATGCGTTTTGCTAAGTCAGGATCACTCATCAGATGACAACCGATGCGGAAAGCTTCAAGATTTTTTTCAGCTGCAGTGGCATTAAGATAGATGGCCTTTTCAATACTTTCACGATTTAACGGGATCTGACCTGATTGCCAAGCCATTCCAAGTAGTATCTGATTTGCAAAGATTGCATCACCCAGCACTAGTGTAGCAATACGTGTTACGGGCAAAGATAAGAGTTTTCCTTGTGTAGTGCGATTACGCAGCCGATTAATCAAGTCAGTAATGGGAGCATACCAGTCATGAGACTCAAGGAAATCAGATGTAGGGGAACCATCTTCATTGACTATTACCATAGCCTCGGCCTTTAAGCGAGAAAGTGCTGCATTGCTACCTGCGACAATAGGATCTGCACCGATTAAAAGATTACATTGACCAGCAGGGATCTTGGTAGCAGAGATTTGATCATCTTCTGTAGCGAGCTCTACGTAAGAATAAACCGTACCACCTTTCTGAGCCAGTCCAGCCATATCCATAATACGTGCAGCTTTACCCTCCAAATGAGCAGCCATTCCAAGTAAAGCGCCTGCGGTAACCACACCTGTACCACCAACACCACCGACCATTATACGTACTGGTTGTTGATCGAGTTCAGGAAGAATTGGCTTCTCAGGCCAGCCAGCTTCTATACCTTTGAATATTTCCGGGCGTTTCATATCGCGAGTATGGACTGTCACAAAACTTGGACAGAAACCTTCTACACAGGAAAAGTCTTTATTACAGCTACTCTGATTGATTTGTCGTTTCGTTCCTAACGCTGTTTCAACGGGTTCAACAGATAAGCAGTTAGATTTTCTGGAACAGTCACCACAGCCTTCGCAAATATCAGTATTGATAAAGACTCGCTCTGCAATATCCGGATAAGCGTTGCGTTTACGGCGGCGGCGTTTTTCACTGGCACAAGTTTGAACATAAATTAGCGCCGTAACGCCTGAAATTTCACGTAATTTGCGTTGAACATCATCCAACTCATTTCTGTGGTAAATTTCTACGTGAGGCGCAATACCTTCTTCTGTATGAATCAGCTCAGGTTCATCTGTAACAATCACTTGTTTTTTGATTCCCTCAGCATCAAGTTGTCGTGTTAACTGCGCCACGCTGAGATGACCATCGACATGCTGCCCGCCGGTCATTGCTACTGCATCGTTATAGAGAATCTTGTAGGTAATATTGAGTTTTGCAGCAATTGCTTGACGTATTGCAAGATAACCTGAATGGAAATAAGTTCCATCTCCCAGATTAGCAAAAATATGCTTTTCGTTGGTGAAATGAGAGGCACCAGCCCAACTCACACCTTCACCACCCATCTGCGAGAAGGTCTCTGTACCACGATCCAGTGAAACAGCAATAAAATGACAACCAATTCCCCCTAATGCACGGCTACCTTCTGGTAATGCGGTTGATGAATTATGAGGGCAGCCACTACAGAAGAAAGGTTTGCGTTCTGCAATATCAAGAACACGACGTGATTCCTGTTCTGCTTTTTCTAACAGCTCAACTCTGTTTTGGATTTGTGTTTTTAAGCTTTCTGGAATCTCCAGTTTCAAGAATCGAGCTGCCAGCATTTTGGCAATAGGTTCAGGCTGAAATTCATAATGACCAATCAAAGGCGCTTCATCAATAGATGTACTCCATTCACCCTTTCCATCACAGGCTTTACCGATGACACGAGGGCGCTTGGCATCTGAAAGTGCATATAGCTCGTCTTTAATCTGTGCTTCCAGGATAGGGCGTTTTTCTTCTACAACGATAAGTTCCTCTAAACCTTCGGCAAATTCACGAAGACCTTGAGGTTCCAGGGGCCAAATCAGCGCAACTTGGTATACTCTCAGTCCGAGCTGTTGGGCTGTCTGACCTTCAATTCCTAGAATACGTAACGCTTCAATTGTATCTAAATAACCTTTACCACTTGCTACAATACCAATACGTGCATCAGGACAATGCCATGTCACCTGATTCAGTTCATTTTCACGCGCATAAGCCAACACAGCGGGTAAGCGATATTTATAAAGACGTTCTTCTTGCTGAATGCCGTGATCTGGCCAACGAATATTTACGCCATCTTCAGGCATTTGAATATTTTTGGGTAATACAGGAATGACCCGATCTAAATTAACATGAACAGAAGCAGAGGTTTCGACGATTTCACTGACTAATTTCATCGAAGTCCATACACCTGCAAAGCGTGACATTGCTACCGCATGAGCACCTAAATCAAGAATATGTTGTATTGAAGTAGGATAAAAAATTGGAATGCCACAACCAATCATGACATGTTCTGACTGGTGTGGAATACTAGAAGATTTACAAGAGTGATCATCTCCAAAG
This sequence comes from Acinetobacter sp. UNC436CL71CviS28, assembly GCF_000620525.1. Classification (NCBI taxonomy): domain Bacteria; kingdom Pseudomonadati; phylum Pseudomonadota; class Gammaproteobacteria; order Moraxellales; family Moraxellaceae; genus Acinetobacter; species Acinetobacter sp. UNC436CL71CviS28. Next base: position 14,501 of record NZ_JIBB01000043.1, on the reverse strand, counting down.
AAGGCAACCACGCCACCTTGCTTTGATGTTCCTGCAAGATTGGCATGACGGAGTACATCTCCAGAACGATCTACACCAGGGCCTTTGCCATACCACCAGGCGGTTACCCCGTCATATTTACCTTGACCTGCGAGATTGGCTTGTTGCGTACCCCAAATTGCAGTAGCAGCTAGATCTTCATTTACACCAGGCTGAAAAACAACATGATGGTCTTTAAGTATATTTTCAGCCTGCCAGAGAAAATTGTCATAATTCCCTAAAGGGGAACCACGATAACCAGATATAAAACCAGCAGTATGATAACCGTTTAAAGTATCCCGCCGTATTTGCGCGAGTGGTAAACGCACCAATGCCTGGATACCTGTCATGTAAGCAGTACCGTTATCACTTAGATATTTGTCTTCAAGTGATACGTCCTTAGTTAAAATCTTATTTGGAGTAAATTTTGTAGATATATTCATTTATGTCTCCTTAGAATCTTGTAGTTCAAGCTACTTTATGTTCAACATCCGGTTGAATATTTGGAGTAAATGACATACTTAAAAAAGGATTGATCAGTTTAATTAAAAATAATGGAACTGATTAATGTATGTACATTAATGTCATTGTGGTTGATCCATACTGGTGCAACAATGCGTAATTAAGAAAAAGATATTTACGTTATGCGCAAAAATCTTGATGGTGGATTGCTACATGCAATGCATGCTTTTCTAAAAGTCATTGATAGTGGGAGTTTTACGGCTGCTGCAGAGCAGATGGAGCTTACAACAGCGCAAGTGTCCCGACTTATTAGCGAGTTAGAAGGGCGTTTAGGCACAAAATTACTACAGAGATCTACGAGGCAGCACGCATTAACCGATATTGGTGCAAGTTATGCAGAGCAGTGCCGGCAAGTACTTGCGATGGTAGAAGAAGCTGAAACTCAGGCAATGGGAATGGCAACCGAACCGCAGGGGAGGTTACGTGTTTTGAGCATGGGAAGCTTCGGACATCATTATGTATCACCAGTAATGGCGGAGTTCTGTCAAAACCATCCAAAGCTTACGGTTGAGTACCGTACTTCACAGAATGTGCCAGACCTGTTAGGTAAAGGAATTGATGTAAGTTTATATCTTACGGAATCATTGACTGACTCAAGATTTGTTGCTCGTCAAATTGGGACAATATTTTCATTACTTTGTGCATCACCAGCCTATTTAAAAAAATACGGTGAACCAGAATCATTAGATGACCTGCAAAAGCATGCCTGCTTAAGATTGGTGAACCCATCTATTACACCACAATGGCATCTCATCAGTAAAAATAGTTGTTCGTACCAAGTCGATATTACAGGACCATTAATTGCAGACACACCAGAATTATTACTGGATATGGTACAGCAAGACATGGGTATTGCTTTGCTTCCAACTTTTACTGTTATCGAAGCTGTACGTACTGGACGATTATGTCGCGTTTTAGCAGACTGGAGATCACCTGATATTGGTGTTTATACCTTATTACCATCACGTCATTTTATTGATGCTAAAACAAGAGCATGGTTAAGGTGGGTCGATCAGCATATTTCGCCTAAGATTCAGAATGATACAGAATATTTTTTATAACTCTGATTCACTGTCAAAATTATTAAGATATAAAATCAGAAGGGTTCTGTGATAAACAATTTATAAAACAGTCAGCTATCTTTATAAATGTACGAAATACTATGGACCATGCTATAACATTTGCGAAATTTCGTATTAGGTAATTATGCATTAGGATACTTATCAATGTGAATTAGATGCAGGTATTCACGTTGCTGAGCTATAGCAACAAACAGTGTTGTGCAGGCTACAGTCTCAGATATCCTATTTAACATAATATACATTATGCGAAATGCTGTGGTAAAGTTAAATTCTATAAAAATACCGCCATACACTTTGTATAACGGTATTCAAAAATCCAGCTTCAGTAAAACTTGTTAAAAGCTTTTAGAAAGCTCTATAAAGTTTTAATTTCTTTCTGTGTAAACGTTTCTGTAGGCTTGAGCTTCTGGTCAGGCTTTAAGAATGAAGAAGCAATAATTGCCAATACTGCAAAGCTTATAATATACATAATAATTAAGTGCGGACTTCCTTCACCAATACTCAATAGCTTTGTAGCAATTAATGGCGCCAAACCGCCACCTAACACACCTGCAAATTGTACCGAAATTGAAATACCGCTATAGCGAATTTCAGCAGGAAATTGGCGAGCAAATAATTGTGACTGCGGTGCATACATAATTGGAAAAATTACACCAATTGCCAATACGATTGCTGTCCATACTAAAACAGGATCTTTTGTATTTAACATTGCAAAGAATGGATAGCTATATAGTGCAAGCATACAAAGACCAAATCTGAACATATTACGCTGGCCGACTTTATCGGATAAATGTCCGCATAATGGAGTCATTACCATAATGACAGCAGCGCCACAAATTGTTGCAAATAGAATATCTTGTCTAGGAATATTTAACTGCGTGGTGGTATAGGCTAAAGCAAAGGTGGAAGCCAAGTAGAACCAGGCATTTTCAGCAGCGCGTGATAGAATAATTGTAATTAACTGTTTTGGATGATTTTTAAACACCTGTAATGCAGGAACTTTAACTTCTTTCGCTTTTTCTTTAATTTTTTCAAAGTCTGGCGACTCAGGAACTTTCACCCGGATATACCAACCTACCGCCAACAGCACTATACTGGCTAAAAATGGTAAGCGCCAGCCCCAGCTAAACAATGCTTCCTCGGGTAGTAAAGACACTAGACCCAAAGCCACCGAAGCCAGCATTAAACCGCCTCCAGTACTGGCCTGTGGTAAACTTCCCCAAAAACCCTTTCCACCTTCTGGAGCATGTTCAACAGCCATGAGAACTGCCCCGCCCCATTCGCCGCCCATCGCCATACCCTGAATAAATCTTAAAATAATCAGACAAACCGTAGCCCAGTAACCGATCGACTCAAATGTAGGTAACAGTCCGATCATGACTGTCGGGATACCCATTAACATTAAAGTCACTAATAACATGGATTTTCGGCCTACCCTGTCACCAAAATGGCCAAATACAATACCGCCTAATGGTCGACCAATAAATCCAACAGCGTAGGTTGCAAAAGCTGCGAGTACACCGGTGAGCGGATCAAGGTTTGGAAAAAATAATTTATTAAAAATGAGTGCAGCAGCAGCACCATAAATAAAAAAGTCATACCATTCAATAGTCGTCCCTACCATACTTGAGATACCTGCCAGGCGGTGAGAAGACTTTTTAGAATGCGAACCGTTTCCATGTATTGTTTGCATTGTCATATTCCTTTTTAGATTTTCTTGTTTTGAGTTTTTATACGTATAATCAGCCCTGACCATAAGTATTTTCAGTTTCTCTCTAGTCTCCTTGAATGTATAACTTCTATATGAATGACTCAGCCGAGTCGCTCTAGAATTTGTTCAAGCTCTGGATTGCCTTTTTTCCATTGCGGCTGTTTGTCTTTATCAACAATAAGTGCACGGACACCTTCAATGAAGTCACCATGTTCAAACCAGATATCCTGTAAATCACGCTCAATCTGCATGCACTGTTGTAATGACAAACTTCGTCCTAAGTGCTGAAGTCTCAGGCTGGTCTGTTTCGCAATCAGGGAACGCTGCTGCAAGGTAATCAGTATTTTATTTGTCCATGCCTTGTACTGCTCGTCTTGTTCATTTTCGAGACTCTGTTCGATATCCTGCAAATTTTTAAAACCGAAATGTTTTCGAATATTTTCAGACCGTGAACTTAGATCACTCTCAGCAGGACGGGTAATATACTTTCCAATCATCTGTTGTATTTTTTCTTTATTTAAACTGGATGAATGAGCCAGCTCATTCTGTAAAGCCTGAAGTTTTTCTCCAGGCACATGGTAGTCAATCAGATCAAGATAAAGTGCATCACTACTGCTGATTTGCTCGCCGGTAATCGCCATATAGACGCCGATATCATCAAGACGAGATAGAAAGTGTGTTGCTGCAACATCAGGGAAAAAGCCGATTGCTGTTTCCGGCATGGCAAAACGGGACTTTTCACTACTCACAATAATATGACAGGCCTGTGCCAGACCGAAACCTCCACCCAGCACATAGCCATCCAGTATGACTATAACCGGTTTCTGATAATCACGAATCCTGTTAAGCATGTCGTATTCAGCACTAAAATATGCTTTATGCGCTTCAGTTTGGTTTTTATAATTATCATATAGATAACGAATATCGCCACCTGCGCAAAAAGCTTTTTGACTGTTTGATTTAATCAATATAGCCTGAATAGAATGATCCTGTTGCCATGTCTCAAATTGCATATGAATCTGATGAATCATCTCAATTGAAAGTGCATTAAGATTTGCGACACGGTTTAGACTGATTATTCCCAGAACGCCCTGCTGTTCAATGATTAAATGCTTTTCCATATCCATCTCATCATTCTCCTATTGATTTTTAAAGTGAGCTTGGCGCTTTTCAATAAATGCCTGCATACCCTCTTTCTGATCTAGCGTTGCAAATACAGAATGAAAAGCACGGCGTTCAAAGCGTAAACCTTCAGCTAGATTTACTTCAAAGGCACGATTAATCGACTCTTTAATCATCATGCTTGCAGTTAAAGATTTGGATGCAATTTTTTCAGCTGCCTGCATGGTCTGTTCTAGCAGTTGCTCTTTACTGAAAATGCGGGCAACCAGACCGCACTGCTCTGCTTCAACAGCCTCCATCTGGCGTGCGGTCAGGCACATTTCCATTGCTTTGGCTTTACCTACTGCAAGTGTCAGGCGTTGTGTGCCCCCTATACCCGGTATCACACCTAAAGTTAATTCTGGCAAGCCAAACTTGGCATTATCTGCACAGTAAATAAAATCGCACATTAATGCTAATTCACAGCCGCCCCCTAACGCATAACCGCTTACTGCTGCAATTAAAGGTTTACGGCGCTGTGCAATTCGGTCGGCAAGGTTGAAAAAATCATCAAGATAAATTCCGGGAAAGGCAAGCTCAGCCATTTCCTTGATATCTGCGCCCGCAGCAAAAGCTTTTTCTGAACCTGCCAAAACCATGCAGCCAATTTCCTGATCTTTTTCCAGATCATCAAGTGCCAGGTTTATTTCACTGATCAACTCGGAATTTAATGCATTCAAGGCCTTAGGCCGGTTCAAGGTAATGAGACCTACCCCGTTACGTTTTTCTAGTAAGATTGTTTCAAACTGCATACTTCATCCTTATATTTTTATAATCCTTCCAAACTGTTAGAACCTTATAGGCTACGCGCAATCACCAGACGCTGAATATCGCTTGTACCTTCATAGATCTGACAAATACGAGCATCACGATAAATCCGCTCAATAGGAAAGTCTTTTAAATAGCCATAGCCGCCAAAAATTTGTAAAGCTGACGAACATACCCGCTCTGCCATTTCCGAAGAAAATAATTTCGCCATAGACGCTTCATTCAGACAGGGTTTACCTGCTTCTTTAAGACGGGCTGCATGATGAACCAGTTGACGGGCTGCTTCAATTTCTGTCGCCATACTGGCTAAACGAAATGCAATAGCCTGATGTTCAAAAATAGGCTGGCCAAAGGTAATGCGTTCTTTAGCATAACGGGTCGCTTCTTCAATTGCAGCACGTGCCAGTCCAACAGCTTGTGCGGCAATTCCAATACGGCCACCCTCCAGATTGGAAAGTGCAATTTTCAGCCCTTCGCCTTGTTGTCCCAACATTAAAGTATTAGGTACACGTACATCAGTTAAGGCAATCTGGCAGGTATCTGAAGCATGTAAGCCAAGCTTTTCCTCGGTACGAACGACTTCATAGCCTTGTGTTTCACGAGGCACAATAAATGCACTGATTCCTTTTTTACCTGCTTCCGGATCAGTTATGGCAAACACAATAATAACTCCTGCATTATTTCCAGAAGTAATGAACTGCTTGGCACCATTAATAATCCAGTCATCTCCATTTTTTACCGCACGGGTTCTGATAGCAGCTGCATCTGAACCGGTATGAGGTTCAGTCAGTGCAAATGCGCCAATCATCTCACCTTGAGCCAATGGCATCAGATATTTCTGTTTTTGCTCGGCTGTGCCAAATTTAGCTATAGGTACACAACCAACAGAATTATGGACACTCATAATGGTCGAGGTCGCACCATCTGCAGCCGCAATTTCTTCAAGGGCCAACACATAGGCCAGATTCCCGGTGTCTGAACCACCCCACTGCTCTGGAATAAGCATACCCATAAGACCCAGCTTGCCCATTTGCGATAAGACTTCTTTAGGAAAAGTACTATGTTTATCCCACTCGGCTGCTTTGGGCTTGATTTGTTCCTGCGCAAAACTTCTTGCCATATCCTGAATTAATAACTGTTCTTCCGTAAATTGCATCTCATGATCCTTGAGTAAGTTATCCTCTTTATGAATGAGGTATTGCCTCATCAGACAGCCTTGCTGTTTGCCTGCTGTTTTGCGATTTCCTGATTACGTAGTAAAAAGCGCTGTATCTTTCCGCTTGGCGTTTTAGGGAGTTCGGTCACGAATTCAACCTGTCTTGGGTAAGCATGGGCGGATAGACGTTTTTTTACAAATTGTCCAAGCTGCTCTGACAGCTCATCTGAGGGAGCTCTGCCTTCTGCCAGAACGACAAAAGCTTTTACAATTTCAGTGCGCTCCGGGTCAGGTACTCCAACCACAGCTGCTTCAATTACGGCATCATGCTCGAGAAGTGCACTTTCTACATCGAAAGGTCCAATACGGTAACCCGAAGTTGTAATGACATCATCACTTCTGCCTACAAAACTCATACTGCCATTTTCATGGAGTTCGGCAGTGTCACCTGTAAGGTAATAATGCTTTACGAAAGGAGTTTTACGGCTCTCTTTATAACCACCAAACCACATCATGGGAGACTGGTTAATGTCTACTGCCAAAATACCTGGAGTACCTGCAGGAAGTTCATTTCCCTGCTCATCTACGACAGCAATACGGTAACCCGGGCTTGCGAAGCCGGCTGCACCTGCACGGATCTCATGATTTAGTCCATGGTGGTTACATACCACCATACCTACCTCGGTCTGGCCATAATGGTCAAAAATTGGTGCATCCAGAACCTGTCTGAACCAGCGAAATACTTCTGGATTTAAGGGTTCACCTGCACTGCTAACCACACGAAACTTTCCTTTAAGCTGGCCCATCTGTGCAGGGTCAGCAGCCATCATCATACGGTAAGCGGTAGGTGCGCCTGCCAAATTGGTAATTTGATAATCATTTACAATCTGGCATAAACTTTCGATACTGAAGCCCCCTTCATAAAACAAGGTGGCATGACCTAAAAGTAATGGTCCGGTTATTCCATAGTACAAACCATACGCCCAGCCCGGATCGGCAATATTCCAGAAGGCATCTTCAGTTTTCAGTCCAATAGCATCCTTCATATAGTTGCCAAAAGCGATTAAGGCTTTCAATGGTACTTCCAGTGGTTTTGCAGGACCAGTTGTGCCGGAAGTAAACATGAGCAAGAACGGGTCCTGAACGGTTTGCATAACCATTTCACATTGGTCAGATTGCGCATTAACCATATTCCAGAAGTTTAGATCACCCTGTGGTACATTGCCCTCCCGGTCTGCCACGGTCACAATTTTCGGACACTGTTCGACTTCTTCGAGCTTACTGCGGTTGCCAATATCGGTAATGACCAGTTTGCTTTTTGCCAGCTGTAAGCGATGTTCTATAGCTTTAGGTCCAAAAGCCGTAAACAGGGGCTGATATACTGCGCCAATACGCCAAGCGCCTAAAATGGTTGCCAGTAATTCAGGCGTTCGGGGTAATAAACCGGATACCCGGTCACCGGGCTTTACCCCTTGAGATTTTAAAAAATTAGCAAACTGACTTGACCATTGCTTTAACTGGCCAAACGTATACTGTTCCTTTCTCCCATCCTTGCCCTGCCAGTACAACGCAATCTGGTCGCTATCTACATCAGCATGGCGATCACAACATTCATGGCATGCATTAAGTTGTTCTGGTGACCCTGCTAACAGATTTCTTACCACCGTATTTAAATCAAATTCTTTTACTGCATCGTGATAATCCAACATGATTGTTACCTCAGTCTGGTTTTATTGTTATTCATGACACGGGTGTTTTGATTTTATGCCATCCACTGGCTAAATGATTATGCTTGTTTTGGAAGATACTGCTGAATAATACTTGAAAAATCGAGGTTGGCATTACCCTGCATGCATAGCTGTTGATAAAGCTGCTGTACCAGTCCACCCAATACTACGGGCTGTTTGACCTGCCCCGCTGCTTCAACCGCCAGACCAAGATCTTTCAGCATTAATTGTGTGGCAAAACCATCCTTATAGCCTTTGGAAGCTGGCGCATTTTCACAGATATCTGGCCAAGGGTTGCAGACCTCAGAGCTCCAGCAGCGGCCACTTGAGCTGTTAATAACACCAGCAAGTGCCTGTGGATCAATCCCTAGCTTGACTCCAAGTGCCATACCTTCAGCGACGGCGGCCATAGATATGCCTAAAATCAGGTTATTACAGATTTTAGCAATTTGTCCTGCACCTACATCACCACAGTGCACCATGTTTTTGCCCATCGGAGTTAACACCGTTTTAACCCGTATAAAAGTAGCCTCATCTGTGCCGACCATAAAGGTCAATGTTCCTGCCTGTGCACCTATGGTTCCACCAGAAACTGGTGCATCACAGATAGTAATCTCTCTTTCTGCTGCACTTGCTGCAATATCTTTAATTGTTTGTGGGTCAATAGTGCTACTGTCGATACATAAACTACCCGCCTTAAGTACTGCCAAAACGCCATTTTCCCCCAGATATACATCCTTTACATGCTTTGCCGCAGGTAACATGGTAATAACGACATCTGCCGTTCGCGCCGCGGCCTGAGGGCTGTCACAAGCAATCCCTCCAGCCTCTGTAAAGTAGGTAACTGCAGTTTCACTTAAATCAAAACCGTAGACATTTAAACCTGCTTTGAGGAGATTCTGGGCCATTTTCCCGCCCATATTTCCCAGACCAATAAAAGCAATATTCATCCTTGAACTCCTGAATTAGCGTAAGCTGATGGTTGTGTTTACTTCGCCTGCTTCCTGCGTATCTTCAAACCAGCGGCTGGTAATGGTCTTCGTCTGTGTATAGAACTGGACAGCCTGTTTCCCATAAGGCCCGAGATCTCCAAGTTTTGAGCCACGTGAGCCTGTAAAACTGAAGAACGGTACTGGTACTGGAATCGGAATATTGATACCAACCTGGCCAATATCAATCATGTTCTGGAAAGTACGTGCTGTTGCACCACTTTGGGTAAACAAACCAACGCCATTACCAAATGGATTGGCATTGATCAGTTCGATTGCTTCTTCAAGAGAATCCACACAGATAATCGAAAGCACAGGCCCAAAGATTTCTTCTTTATAAATACGCATGTCTGTGCTGACATGGTTGAAAATCGTAGCGCCAACAAAGTTGCCATTTTCGTAGCCTTTAACCTCAACATCACGGCCATCTAGTAAAAGTTCGGCGCCCTCTTCTACACCGCTATTAATTAGCTCTACCACTCGGGCTTTAGCACGTTTTGAAATCACTGGTCCAATATCTGTATTTGGCTCATGACCGGCATTTACACTCAGCATTTTGGCTTTTTCTACCAGATCATGAATCCAGTTCTTACTTTCACCTACCATAACAGCTACAGACAATGCCATACAACGTTGCCCGGCAGCTCCAAATGCGGCGCCGACTAAAGCATTAAGAGTTTGCTCTTTATTGGCATCGGGCATGACAGCGACATGATTTTTCGCACCCATCATCGACTGAACACGCTTACCATGCTGACCGGCAAGGTTATAGACATGAGTTCCAACAGCGGTTGACCCTACGAAAGAAACTGCCTTGATATATTGATGTGTACACAAACGGTCGACTACGTCTTTGCCACCATGCACAACATTTAAGACGCCTGCCGGAATACCGGCCTGAACCGCAAGCTCAACCAGCATCATGGTAGATAACGGGTCCTGCTCAGATGGCTTGAGAACAAATGTATTACCACATACAATCGCCATCGGGAACATCCAGAGGGGAATCATGGCTGGAAAGTTAAAAGGTGTAATACCGGCACAGACTCCTAGCGGTTGTTGTAAGGTATAAGTATCTACCCCGCGTGCTACCCCTTCGGCATATTCCCCCATTTGTAATGTGCCAATTGAACAGGCATGTTCGACTACTTCCAGACCACGCTGAATATCGCCCTCAGCATCTGCCAGGGTTTTACCCTGCTCAGTAGTCAGCACATGGGCAATCTCTTTCATGTTGTCACGGATTAAATCTTGCAGCTTGAGCATAATACGCATACGTGCCTGGATCGGGGTTAAACGCCAGCTTTTAAAAGCGTCTTGTGCAGCATTAATTGCAGCTTCTACTTCATCTGGCGTCGCCATCGGCACACGACCCACAACTTCTTGTGTGGCCGGATTAATAATATCCTGCCATTCTGAAGTAGTAGATTCTACAAACTGCCCATTAATTAATAATTTGGCTGTTGTGGTCTGAATATTTGTCATTGTGTTCATAGCCTCTCCATGGGCGATATTCTTGTTGTGCTGTAATCAGAAAATATCCTAAAGCCGTATTTTCATCTTTTCGGTTTCACTTGAGACTAACAAAGAAGGTTTTGACTACCAATACAAATTCGCGCACGATTACTGTGCAAATATGCACAAGGGATAAAATAAAAATGAAAGTGGATTGGGATCATCTACAGTTTTTTCTGGTATTGGCACGAGCCAAAACCCTCACCAATACAGCACGTATTATTGGAGTAGAACATAGTACGGTATCTAGACGGATTCAGGCACTGGAGCTGGCATTAGGGACGCCGTTATTTAAACGGGAAGCCACGGGTTATGAATTGACGCTTGAAGGGCTGGCTCTGGTTCCGCGAGTGGAACAGATGGAACAGGCATTTTTACAGATAGAAAAGCCTCATCAGCCTTTACAAGGTCGTGTGCGAATTGGCACACCAGAAGGCTTTGGTACTGCATTTTTAGCAAAATTACTGGCAGAATTATCCAAACAGTATCCTCTGCTTACCATTGATTTAATCCCTGTACCTAAAATGATCAAGCTTTCTCACCGTGAAGCCGATATTGTCATTTCGATTGACCGTCCAAAATCCGGGCCTTATATCATTACCCGTCTTAGTGATTACTGTTTAAAAATATATGGCAGCAAAGATTATCTGGCGGCCAGTTCACCTATCCATCAGCTTGAAGATTTAAAACAGCATCGTTTTGTGAACTATATCGATGACCTGATATATAGTCCTGAACTGTACTGTCTGGAACGTTTGCCCCTACAACTGAGTGCCAGCTTCAGGAGTAGCAGTATTTTAGCTCAGCAAATCGCTGTTAGTGCCGGAGCAGGTCTGGCAATTTTGCCCAAATTCTTGGCAGATGAACAACCAGAACTTGAACAGGTACTGCACAAAGAAGTCCGTTTTATTCATACTTTCTGGATGCTGACACTGGTAGATTTACAGCATGAGCCACGCATCAAGCTGGTATGGGATTTTTTAAGAACACAGGCTGACAAATACCAGCATCTACTTATGGATTAAACTTTTTAACTAAAATATTGACTAAATCTGAGCTTTATCCAGTGCGGCTTTAATGACATGCTCTGACTCAAAGTCATGATAGGTCTTGCGTTCAGAATATTCATGAGCCAGAGGTTGTACTTCTTTTAAAGTAAGCCGGCTACGCTCAGCCAAACGTATATACTCTTCAGTTCCTTTTCGCTTCCATTCAATTTCTTGGGCTTCTAATACTCTAATAACCTTAGCCGGGCTACCCAAAGCCAGCACATTTTCAGGAATGACTGCTTTTGCCTTGACCGTGCTATTGGCACCAATAATAGTATTTTCACCAATTTCTGCGTCATCCAGTATGACGCTATTCATACCTACCAGAACATTTTTACGAATTTTACAGCCATGTAAAATGGCGCCATGACCGATATGTCCATACTCTTCAATTAAAGTGATACTGGCCGGGAAGCCATGCACAGTACATGAGTCCTGAATATTCGCATTTTTCCGAACATGTATACGGCCAAAATCTGCCCGCAGACTGGCAAATGGACCAATATATACTCCCTCTTCAATGATAACATCACCAATCAATACGGCTGTTGGGTGAATATAGGCTCCGGGGCTTACTACCGGAATAACTCCATCAATCTCATAACATGGCATTTTTACTTCCTTTTAATTTATTCTATTTACCTAAAGCTATATGGTAACTTCCTGTTTTAAACCGCCAAAACGTTTGTAAAACTGTGGATGTGCTGGTGGCATAGAGCCTTCTGCAGTTCTGGCCAGCTCCAGAAAAAAATCTTCTGCCGGATGAAAAACCATTTGATATACATTACTGCTAAGATTGCGGGCAGTTAGTGAAAGCCAGTTAGAAGGCAGTAATTCAAAAGGCAGATTTGGATCTTTAAGTAAAATACGGCGGTACTGATGAATCAGTAAAATACGGATCTGGAAGGCTTGTATTGGGTCCAGGTCATCTATACTTTCAATCAGATTCAGGACTTCTCTAAAATCACCAATAAACTTTTCATAACGCTGATGTAATTCCTGCACCGGCCAGTTAGTCTCGACCATACGTTTTACAGTTGGATAAGACTCTTGCCAGAGTTCCAGAGCCTCCGCCTTGAAAAGAACCACCTGATCACTCATTTTTAGGTTAAGTAGCAGACTTTGCAGTTTAAGATGATCACAACCCGGATATGCCATAACATTGGTAGCAATATTGGCGAAACCGAGCCATTCCAGTTCTTTTTTTAAAATAATCTTGTTTTCAAGCTCAACTGAACTGAGTAGCACCAGGTCCCATTTCTGGTCCCATTCTTTATGGCTCAGATTATAAATTTTCTGGTCAGCATTCACAAAGCGCTGGCGACTGCTTTCTGTAACGCGATAATAACTGGTTCTGCCTATTTTTTCAGAAATCAGCCAGCCGTTTTGTGCCAGCCGGAAAACGGCTGTACGTACCGAACGTTCATTGAATCCGAATACATCCATCAGCTGAATCAGGCTGGCGAGACTGATGATTCCACCACGATGGAAAATACAGTCACCAAATACAGTCATAATGAGCGAAGTGCCGCTCAAAGGCTCATTACTGATAAAATCATCGATGACTTGTTTGAGTTTTGGGTTCATCACGTTTAAATTCACCTTTGAAACGAAGTGATTTATCACAGGATAAACCACCTAGACCAATTTATGCCGATTGCCGTATGTCAAACACCCGTTGAGCCTTACCTTCTGAACGCGGGAGGGTGCCTTCAGTCACTATCTCTACACTCACCGTAATACCCACCATTATTTTAATCTGACTGATAAGCTGCTGGGATAGTTGATGTGCCATCATATCATTAATTTCTTTACGCATTTCTGCACGTATGTGCAGGCTATCTAAATGTCCATGTTTACAGATATGAATCTGGTAATTGGGAATGAGCTGCGGGATATGCAGAATCTGCTCTTCAATCTGTGATGGAAAAACATTGACTCCTCGGATAATCATCATATCATCGCTACGACCGACGATTTTGTCCATACGGCGCATTGGTCGTACAGTTCCGGGTAATAGACGCGTCAAATCCCGGGTACGGTAACGGATAACCGGCATACCTTCTTTGGTAATTGTGGTAAATACCAGTTCTCCCAGCTCACCATCTGGCAATACTTCACCAGTTTCAGGGTCAATAATTTCCGGATAAAAATGGTCTTCCCAAATGGTGGGGCCATCTTTACTTTCTAGACATTCCATTGCTACGCCGGGACCCATAACTTCAGAAAGTCCATAGATATCTAGAGCATCAATATTCAGACGTTCTTCAATTTCACGGCGCATCTCATTAGTCCATGGCTCTGCACCAAAAATTCCAGTTTTAATTGAGGTATTTTTTGCAGTATTAAATTTCTTTTCCAGACATTCGATAATATTGAGGCAGTAAGACGGCGTAACCATTAATGCAGTTGGTTTAAAGTCATGAATCAGTTGTGCCTGACGCTCTGTCTGTCCGCCCGACATGGGAATAACGGTTGCTCCCAGACGTTCCACTCCATAGTGTGCACCCAGACCTCCTGTAAATAGCCCATAACCATACGAGACCTGAATAATATCCTGATTACCTCTGTACACGACAAATTTCACAGAACCCTTATCCTATCAGGGTTCTGCCTTCTTAAAATTGCCAAAATTTCCTTAAACTCTTCTTTTTTCCCAAAACCAATTAAACGCTGAATCGCCATTTGAACATAGTCTAAACCATAGCGAAATAAACTCATTGAGAGTCGTCCATGCTTCTTTATTTTTATCGCTTTTTTTTGATCATGTTGCCATTCACCCGTTAAGTAACACCAACAGAAG
>NZ_JIBB01000042.1:0-26688 GCF_000620525.1 Acinetobacter sp. UNC436CL71CviS28 | reverse complement strand
AGACCATAAACAACGGATCGCTTCAACAATAAATTTCCAGAGGATTGAATCGATTTTGAGTTTTCTGTGACCACGTCTACGTCTAGCGAAGGTGTTATCAGAAGCATATCGAGCTTGATAAACGTCATTGATGCTATTTCTTTTAAGCTCACGATAGATCGTACTAGGATGTCTTTTAATGAGTTCAGCAAATTTTCTGGCTGAAAAGCCTTCTTTTCTTGACTCAAGCATTAATGCAGTACGATCTTCAAAGTTAAGATGATGGTATGACAATTTTATATACTCCATAAACCCTTTAAATTAATTAGGTGGTTTATGTCGCACTTCAAGTTTTACTCTGCCGTGGTTTTTCCCTTGAATTAAATAATAAGGCTTAACAATGCAAAATATTAATGAACATGACGTAGTAATAGCTTCTTGTGGAACTCAAGTTGGAAAGGTAGATCATTTAGAAGGCCAAGATTCAATTAAATTGACTCGTAGTGATGATGAAAATAATGAGCACCATGTCATCCCGTTAAGCTGGGTTGCCAAAGCAGAAAATGGTGAAGTTCATCTCAATAAGAATGCTGAAGAGGTTCACCAGCAGTGGAAGACTCTTCAGTAAAGGGTCGATTCTTAGTAAGTCAAACATAGTATTGCATAGGCAATACTATGTTTTTTTAAATTTATTTATTCAAAATTTGTAGATCCAGCCCGAAATCTACTTTTCTACTTTTCTACTTTTCTACTTTTCTACTTTGACGTGCGGTATTTACTATCTGGTAAATCTGTACTGACCATTTGCTGGCAGTTTACTGTATTACTTATAAGTATAGCTTCTGATTCTTCTGGTTTATTGCCCGGCGCAAAAATATTGATATAAGCTAAATCACTTGTACTCGAGATCCTAAATTTTAATCACTGACCAGCTTTGGCCCGGAAGGTATATTAACTATTATAGTATCTTGTAAAGCTACCTCTATCTAACAGTTGCGTTGTTAATATCTTTTTTGAACGATAAAGATAATCTGGTTTTCAGCAGCTTTGAAACTACAGGCAAACTGCAAAAAGAAATAAAAAAGCTAGGAAAGCAGAACCTAAGTATTTATTAATAAATATCGAAAGTCATTCTTATAGTGATGTATGTGAATATTATATCGCCAGAAAAATTACTGATCTTTATAGGTACATGGGCTATAACTGATAAATATGTATTTATAGTCCGGCACTAAAGTTAAGAATAAAGGGAAATATTATTTAAAAACCGATAAAGGAAATAGAAATTATAAAACAGAATTATTTATATATCAGTGATATAAATTTCTTTTACTCTTTATATTTTTAACGTATAAGTATAAAAGCAAATTACTTAATAAAGTCACTGCGAATTACTACTATATAAGGCTCATTCAGATGCATATAAGGATTTTAATAACTTTATTTATAGGTATGAGCTGTTTTTTCTACTGGACATACAATACCCGGAATAATTTTTTCGGCAAAAACGATGATATAAAAAGAATTGCAAAAGCCTCTTTTTATCCTGATAAAATGAGCACAGGCAAGAATTTTACCTTTGTAAAAGTGGGACCGGATGACAAAATTATTCTTGAGAAAGTGGAATTCGCTCAATAACATTTTCCTCTGAAGAGCCCCTTGTGAAAAATTAAGTATTCACTTTGGTTTATTATATTGAACTTGAATTTTATCTCACTCTTTTGCCATTTTGATCAATTATTAATTCACCATCTTCTTTACTAAATGCCTTACGTTGAGGTGCGGACAGTATATCTAGCACTATTTCTGAAGGCCTACATAGTCTGGTTCCAAGTTCTGTGACGACAAAAGGCCGGTTAATTAAAATAGGATATTCAAGCATCAAGGTGATTAATTGCTCATCTGTCCAATGTAATTTATCTAAGTCTAGCTCTTTGTAGGGTGCTACATTCTTGCGTATGGCTTCACGTACAGTTAGCCCGGAATTCTTGATTAATTGAATTAACTCTGCTTTTAAAGGTGGAGTCTTTAAGTACTCAATAATTACAGGCTCTTGCCCTGTATTACGGATTAGGGCTAATGTATTTCTAGAAGTTCCACATTCCGGATTATGATAAATTTTGATTGATTGAGACATAGGTTACTCGATCTCTTTAGTATTGTTTGCCTTTATATATGGATATACGTATATTCGCAATAGTAAATATTTGAGATTTCAAAAGATGGAACAGACAGATTTTTTTAAATGCCTTGCTGATTCAACACGTTTAAATATTTTAAAATTAGTTATGAACAGAGAAAACGTATGTGTATGTGAATTTACGGCACAATTAAAATTAAGTCAGCCAAAAATCTCTCGTCATTTAGCCCTGCTTAGAAACTTGGGAATACTACTGGATCAGCGTAAAGGGCAGTGGGTATATTATCGCCTGAACCCTGATTTACCAAATTGGGCACATGATATTTTAAAAATAATAGCATTAAACCCGATACTTAATCCCTTAACTTCAAATATTCCGGACTATTGTGAAGAGTAATATTGTGCCTGCTAAAATATCATTTCTGGATCGTAATCTTACACTTTGGATTTTTATTGCTATGGCGCTAGGCATAGCTATAGGAGTGTTTTTTCCGCAAGTCTCTGTGAACTTAGATAAGTTAAGTATAGATTCAATCAATATTCCAATAGCTATTGGTTTAATTCTGATGATGTATCCACCTTTAGCCAAAGTCGATTATGCAGCTTTGCCAGAGGTATTTAAAGACAAGAAAACGCTAATTTTATCTCTAGTTCAGAACTGGGTTATTGCACCAGTTTTAATGTTTGTTTTAGCGGTTATCTTTTTACCTCACTATCCTGAATATATGACAGGATTGATTCTGATTGGTCTGGCACGATGTATTGCAATGGTTTTGGTGTGGAACGGCCTAGCTTGTGGCGATAATCAATACGTTGCGGCCTTAGTCGCATTTAATAGCATTTTTCAAATCCTATTCTTCAGTACTTATGCCTGGTTGTTTTTGACTTTTTTGCCACCTTATTTTGGTATTGCGGGGCAAGTGATCAATGTTGATTTTTGGACTATCACACATGCGGTACTCGTGTATTTAGGTATTCCATTTTTTCTTGGTTTTATGACTCGCTTTCTTCTAGTTCGGGCCAAAGGTTTAGCTTGGTATCGAAATATCTTTTTGCCAAAGATCAGCCCAATGAGTTTACTGGCTCTATTGTTCACAATTGTGGCAATGTTTAGTTTGAAAGGAAATGATGTGGTGAGCTTGCCGCTGGATGTTTTGCGGATTGCAATTCCTCTGATCATTTATTTTATATTAATGTTCTTTATCAGCTTCTTTATGAGCAAATGGATGGGAAATGATTATCCAAAAACCACAGCCATTTCTTTTACAGCTGCGGGAAATAACTTCGAATTAGCATTAGCTGTTGCAATTGCAACTTTCGGCTTGGCGTCACCCGTGGCGTTTACTACCGTAATTGGTCCTCTGGTTGAAGTACCAGTGCTCATTATACTGGTGAGTGTTTCACTATGGCTGAAGAAAACCTGCTTTAAAGAAAAATAATTATTCTGAATTTCTTAATCTGAAATTAGCTTTACTTGATATTAATTAAGTAAGTAAGGATTACTGTGAGATATAAATTATTATTCTCGAGTTGTGGAAAATAATGAAGAACCATTAGATATATAAGTCTAAAAAATTTTTAAAGATGAATAAAAATTAAAGACAATAAAAAGCCCCGAAAAAGGGGCTTTTTATCACGTTATATTTATAAGTTATGCCTTATTTACACCAAAAGTTATATCATTTTTATGAAGCTTTGCTTTAGGAAAATAAAATTATTCTAAAATAATCTTGGTCCAGGCTTCATACATTTTTACAGCAGCGGAAAAATCACTATCGGGCTCTGCTGTCAGATTTGCTGCCTGAATCAGACTTTGTGTGAGCGCAAGAAGTGGGGCAGGTAACTTTGCTTCATTAACCAGATCTAGTGCTATTCCTGTATCCTTTGCAAGCAAAGGTAAAGCAAAGGTTAACGGGAAACTACGGTTTAATATTCGTGCGGGCAGTGCCGTTTCAGTGATGCCACTTTTACCACTTGAGGCATTAATACATTCAAGGGCCTGATTCAGATTGACACCATGGGCTTTTAAAGTCGTAAAACCTTCAGCTACTGACCATAAGTTCACTGCAAGTAACATATTATTCACTGCTTTCACAGCAAACCCAGCCCCTGAGTCACCTACATGTTTAATCAGCTTGCCAAAGGTCTGCATAGCTGGCAGGGCACGATCAAATACTGCAGCATCGCCTCCAACCATTATGGTTAAAGTGGCATTTTCGGCACCAATAGTTTGACCACTGACAGGCGCATCTAAAAATTCGATGTCCTTTTGTTTTAAACTCATTGCCAGCTCTTTTGCTGCTGCAGGAACACCACTTGTACAGTCTATCCATATAGCGCCAGCTTTAATATTTAATGAGTCAATAAGCTGCTTCACATCCTGGCTGGTAGGTAAACAGGAAAAGATAATATCTGCCTGTACCGCCTGATGTAGATCTATTGCCTGTGTACCGTACTCAGTTGCATGCTGTTCAGCCTTTTCAAAGCTGCGATTCCAGACATAAACAGTATCAAAATGTTTGGGTAGATGTGCAGCCATGCGGTAGCCCATTGCTCCAAGACCAATAAATGCCACAGTTTGAATCATAATGTATCCTTTATTCTTGATGAGCGTTGTACCAGCCATTCGGTCAATTTTGGCCAGAATTCATTGGCACTTGCCTGGCTTGACATTAAACCGATGTGCCCTCCAGGAATAGCAGTAAACGAAACATCTGCACTATTTGTCAATTGGCTAAGGGGTTGAATAGCTGCTTCTGTCACAATCTGATCTGTGGTGCCGGCACCTAATAGTAATGAGGACTCAATATTTTTTAAGTCAATTAACTGATCTTTTAAATGAATAATTCCTGTTTTCAGTGGATTTTTAAGCCAGACTTTAAAAATCATATCTTTATTGATTGCCCCAGGATAATCATTCATATGATTTAAAAATGTCTGCACCGTAGTGTGTTCTCGCAGAAATTTTTCATTGTCTATATATTTAAATAACTGAATACAGCTGTTTAACCAGCCCGCCGGATCAATTATTTTAAACCCCAAGGCATTGATAAAACCTGGTGTATGGATCAGCCCCTCAGGAATATTTTCAATACTGTGCCTGATTTTTGCATGTCTGGTAAGTAGCTGATTTACTGTTTCAAATAGCCTGCCAATCCGACCCGAAGCGTAACTGTCAATTGGGCTACCTAAAATAATCAGATTTTTAACATGACTCTGTTTCGCCAAGGCACTGTAGAGTAAAGCAAAAATACCCCCCATACTCCAGCCATGCAGGGAAATTTTTTCACTCTGCGAATGTTCACAGACAGTTTTAATATAGTGCGGCAAGCAATCATCAATAAAAAATAGAAAATCGCGATATCGGTCCTGAAATGTGAAGCTTCCCCAATCAACCAGATAAACATCAAAACCTTGCAGCTGAAAATGCTGTACTAAAGAACGGTAAGGATATAGATCATAAATCGCCATATTGACTGCCAGCGGTGCTACAAAAACTAATGGCTCCTTGTAGCGTTTATGAGCGGCAGCATAATAACGCAGCTGGCTGCCATGATACTTGCTGATTACCTGAAAGGGTGTGGATTGGGAAAGAACCAATGACTCGGGGTTAAGTACACGGCGTGAAAGATGAAAAAATCTGGTCTTCTGCTGTCGAATTCTGGCTTTTAAGGTAAACATTTTTGGCATTCATTTCTCATTTCAAAAGATTTGTATGAAGACTAAGCGATAATTATGCATTTTACCTTGACCAGAAATACTCTCGACGCTCAAAATGTTGGCAATTTC
Organism: Acinetobacter sp. UNC436CL71CviS28; assembly: GCF_000620525.1. NCBI lineage: Bacteria > Pseudomonadati > Pseudomonadota > Gammaproteobacteria > Moraxellales > Moraxellaceae > Acinetobacter > Acinetobacter sp. UNC436CL71CviS28. The sequence continues at coordinate 20,780 of NZ_JIBB01000042.1, read as the reverse complement.
TATCAAGGGCAGTCTTGCGGACTGAGTCAGACATGAACCAACCAGACGAACCAGATTATCAAATTGACACTTTAGCTATTCGCACTGGCCATACACGCAGTTTTGAAGGCGAACATGGCGAACCAATCTTCCTGACCTCTTCATTTGTTTATGCCAATGCTGAGGAAGCAGCAGCAAAATTCTCGGGTCAGATTCCAGGTAATATCTACTCGCGCTTCACTAACCCGACAGTTTCTATGTTTGAAAAACGTCTTGCTGCATTAGAGGGCGCAGAACGTGCCGTTGCTACTAGTTCGGGTATGGCGGCAATACTGGCTGTAGTCATGTCTTATCTAAAGGCAGGTGATCATGTCATCTGTTCACGTGCGGTATTTGGTTCTACTGTATCGCTGTTTGAAAAATATGTTGCCAAGTTTGGTGTAACGGTAGACTTCGTTGATTTAACAGATACAAGTGCCTGGAAAGCTGCATTACGTCCTGAAACACGACTGCTTTTTGTAGAATCACCTTCTAACCCACTGGCCGAGATCGCTGATATTCAGTCTCTGGCAGATATTGCGCATAGCAATGGTGCTCTACTGGCGATTGATAACAGTTTTTGTACTCCGGTTTTACAACAGCCTTTAAAATTCGGTGCTGACCTGGTGATTTATTCTGCTACCAAGTATCTTGATGGTCAGGGACGTGCTTTAGGTGGTGCAGTGGTTGGCGGTCATCAACTGCTTGAAGACGTTTTCGGTATGGTGCGTACTTTAGGGCCATCAATGAGTCCTTTTAATGCCTGGATCTTTTTAAAGGGCCTTGAGACATTAAACCTGCGTATGAGAGCTCATACGGCCAGTGCTCAAAAACTGGCTGAATGGTTAAAACAGCATCCAAAAGTTGAAAAAGTCTATTATGCCGGCCTGCCTGAACATATAGGCCATGAACTGGCAGCCAAGCAGCAAAGTGGTTTTGGTGGGATTGTTTCTTTTGAGGTAAAAAAAGGACGAGAAGGGGCTTGGAAAGTCATTGATCAGACCCAATTTATTTCTATTACCGGTAATCTGGGCGATACCAAGTCTACTATTACTCATCCGGCGACTACCACGCATGGTAAATTGTCAGCAGAGGCGAAAGAAGCAGCAGGTATCCGCGAAGGCTTGATCCGGGTTTCTGTCGGCCTTGAAGACATTGATGATATTATTCGCGATTTATCGCGCGGTTTAGATTTAATTTAGCCATTTAAATTTTTTTGGAGAGTAATAATGAATATTAATATGTTGATGCAGCAAGCCCAGCGTATGCAGAAGGATGTAGAAAGTAATCTGAAAAAAGCCAAAGAAGAGCTAGCCCAGATGGAAGTACATGCAGAAGCGGGTGGTGGGCTGGTAAAAGTAAGCATGACATGCCGTAATGTAGTAAAGCGTATTGAAATTAATCCGGACCTTTTACAGGATGAACCGGATATGATCGAAGACCTGATCGCTGCTGCGATTAATGACGCTGCCCGTCAGGCAGAAGCAATTTCTGAAGAAAAAATGAAGAGTGCCAATAGTGGTATGGGCTTACCACCAGGCCTGGCCGGATTATTTTAAGGATTAATATTACGTGTTCAGTGAACGCTTTGATCAGCTTGTACAGGCATTGCGAATTTTACCTAGCGTTGGGCCGAAATCGGCTCAGCGTATGGCATTGCATCTGCTTATGAAAAATCGGGAAGGTGCATCAGGACTGGCTCATGCTCTAAATGAGGCAACTTCCTATATTCATGAATGTAAAGTCTGTCATTCACTGACAGAAAATGAAGTGTGTGATATATGTGCATCTTCTGAACGTGACGAGCAGCAGCTCTGTGTAGTGGAATCACCAGCCGATGTCATGGCAATAGAGCAAAGTGGCAGTTTTAAAGGTAAATATCATGTCCTTGGTGGTCACTTATCTCCACTTGATGGGATTGGTCCAGAAGAGATTGGTATACCTTATCTAGTCCGGCGTTTGAGTGAAGGTCATATTACAGAAGTTATTCTGGCGACCAACGCTACAGTAGAAGGCCAGGCGACAGCTCATTATTTGGCTGAAGCTACCAAACATTTGCCTTTGCATCTAACTCGAATTGCCCAAGGGGTACCTCAGGGTGGTGAACTCGAATATGTAGATAGCCATACGTTAAGCCAAGCTTTACACAATCGGATGCGAATAAAATAAGCACTTATAAGTGCTTATTTTATTTGTAATGGTAAAAAAACTGCATTTTGTCGTACATTCTGTCACTGGAAAATAGATATAACTATGACAATATAAAAAAACTCACTGCTAAATAAGGCTAATTCCAAAGTAAATATAAAAAATCATCTAAAATATAACCAATCAAATTGATTAGAAAATAGTTAATACGTATTAATTCTATTTAAAAACATTGAATTAATAAAGATTTAGACAAAAGACTAATAGTAGAAACCTATATATAAAATAACCCTAACTTGTTAATATGAACAAAAAATTACTGTTGAGCTCCTATGTTTCAGTTTATCGAACAGCAAACTGATTTAGAAAAAGTGCTCTACCTCATGGATCAACATCCGGTTTATGCACTTGATACTGAATTTATTAAAGTCGATACCTTTTGGCCTAAACTCGGTGTTTTCCAGATTAATATTGCAGAGCAGATATTTTTACTGGATGGTACAACTTTAGACCTTACAGCTTTCTGGAAAAAAGTTTATCGGGCCCAGCAAAATATTTTTCATGCCTGTAGTGAAGATATTGATCTGATTTATCATTATGCTGGCCCTTATAGCCTAAGCAATGTATTTGATACTCAAGTTGGCTTGTCTTTTTTAGGCCAAGGTTTACAGGTAAGTTATCAGAATGCTTTAAAACTTGTGCTTGATATTGATATTGAAAAAGATCAAACCCGTTCTGACTGGCTAGCTCGACCACTGACGGATGAACAGCTACATTATGCAGCAAATGATGTGTTGTACTTGGGACAGTTAGCCGAACAGATTAAAACTGAACTTAAGCAGAAAAACCTGTATGAGTGTGTACTTGAAGACTGTAAGCACCTGACCCAAGAAATTGCTGAGGAAACACCCCTACATTTACTGTATCAGGATGTGGGCAATTACCGGCATACACGTCGCCAGCTTATGCAGCTTCAACATTTAAGTGTGTGGCGTGAGCAAATGGTTAAGGCACTTAACCAGCCTCGTAGCTTTATTCTACGCAACTCAACCATGATTGATTTGGTCGAGAAAAATCCACGTAATAATTTCCAGCTGGCAAGTATTAAAGATATTCGTGCCGGTGTGGTACGTGAATATGGAAAAGTTATTCTGGACTTGCTGAAATTTTTGCCTAAAGCAGAAGAGTGGCCATTACGTATGGCTCGTCCCATCAAACAGGCCTCAAAAACTACTGCCGAGCAGGTAGATAACCTGATTCAAACAGTTGTTGAAGAGACTAAAGTACCCAAAGAGGTTCTACTGCGTAAAAAATGGATGAATTCTTTATATCAGCATGTCGTCTTTCATGGAGATGAGCAGAATTTGCCAGACTATCTGCTGGGTTGGCGCTATGAAATATTAACCAAGCCGCTTATCCAGATTTTACAACAGGATGAAAGCTATTTATCGACCCAGATGAAAGTAACAAATTAACTAAATATGAATTGACGAAGAGCGGCATATTTAAGTAAAAACACGACTGATGCGTTAATGATGGCTAATGTAACCGTCGTCTTTTTCATGTATGCTTTGATTTGAGTTTTATGAGTTCTGTTTCAAAAATGCATTGTGATATTTATAGATCTAGTAAGAAAGATGAGATGTACCTTTATATTGCACGTCCTGATTATTCAGCCGAGTCTGACTCTTCGGAACTTGATCCGCTTGAGATAGTGCCTGAAGTATTACGTCATGCTTTTGGGCGGGCTACTTTTGTAATGCATCTTGAACTATCTGAAACACGCCGTCTGGCTCGGGTAAATGTATTACATGTACTCGATTCCCTACAAACCAAAGGCTTTTTTATTCAAATGCCTCCAGAAGGTTTAATTAACCCTAATGCAGTAGAACCAGAGGGCTTGCGTGGTGCTTGATCAATTTTCAGGAGTTTGGAACAGTTTACTTTCGATGCTCGATTCAATTCCTGAAGATAGCATCGCTGTAACAGTTTATGGTCTTGGTACATTAATTATTTTATGGTGCTGGACTAATATCGCAAGACGTATTCTAGCGCCGGTTGGAGCAATTAGCTGGATTATCGTTTTTGCAATTCTGGTCACCCCGACTGTTTCAGAAGGGCCAAATGCTTCCATTGCGCCAGCAACCTTTGGGCTGATCTTTGGTGTACTCACTAAAGAGTACCCGCTTGTCTGGTCCAATCTGGCGGCTATTTTGTTTGTAATTGCGCTTGGCCTGCTAATCGGGTATCTGTGGACACGTTATACGGCACCCAAAAAGACTTCGCCACTTTAAGTAATAAAAATAAGGTTTAATTATGTCTTTGGATTCTCAAAAATTTTCTGGTACAGAGCAATATATTGCCACTGAAAGCCTTAAACTTGCAGTAAATGCGGCCCGTATTCTGCAAAAGCCGTTACTGGTTAAAGGAGAGCCAGGAACAGGCAAAACCTTGCTTGCAGAGCAGGTAGCAGCGAGTCTGGGTTTAAAGTTGATCACCTGGCACATCAAGTCGACCACTAAAGCGCAGCAGGGATTATATGAATATGATGCGGTATCGCGTCTGCGTGACAGTCAGCTTGGTGATGACCGGGTATACGATATTGCAAATTATATTAAGCCTGGGAAACTGTGGGAAGCATTTACCAGTGAAGAACGCTGTGTACTGCTGATTGATGAGATTGATAAAGCAGATATCGAATTTCCAAATGACCTGTTGCATGAAATTGATAAAATGTCATTTTTCGTATATGAAACGGGTGAGACAGTCACAGCAATTCAGCGTCCGATTGTGATTATTACTTCAAATAACGAAAAAGAATTACCAGATGCATTTTTACGTCGATGCTTTTTTCACTATATTGAGTTCCCGGATGAAGCTACCATGCGGGCTATTATCAATGTCCATTTTCCAAATATTTCGGCTACTCTGGTCAGTGAAGCCTTGCAGATATTTTTCAAGCTACGCCAGATACCAAGCTTGAAAAAACCACCTTCAACTTCTGAACTGATTGACTGGTTGAGCCTGCTGATGGCTGATGAAATGCCAGAAGATATTTTGCGACATCATGATAAGTCTAAGGCAATTCCGCCTTTATACGGTGCCCTGATCAAAAATGAACAGGATGTGCAGCTTCTTGAGCGTCTTGCTTTTATGTCACGACGTTAAGAGGCTCCTGCTATGTTCGTGCGGCTGTTTTATACATTACGCAAATATGGAATACCGGTGACTACCCGGGAGCTGATCGATTTAAATCAGGCAGTTGCGCAAGGGTTAGTCTTTGCTGATGAAGAAGTTTTTTATCAGCTGGCACGGATGATCTTGGTCAAGGATGAACGATTTTTTGACAAGTTTGACCGTGCCATGAAGGACTATTTTGATGGGATCGAAAGTATTGATCTGGATGAGTTGTTAAAACAGGTTCATAAACTGCCAAAAGACTGGTTTGATCTGGAGCTGCTTGAAAAACATCTTACTCCTGAACAGCGCGAAGAACTCAAGAAAGCAGGCTCACTTGAGGAGCTGATGAAAATGCTTGAAGAGCGCTTGCGTGAACAGCATAAAAAACATCAGGGTGGCAACCGGATGATTGGTACAGGGGGTACTTCTCCGTTTGGTGCTTACGGTGATCATCCTGAGGGAGTCCGTATCGGAGGGCCGGGGCGAAAGCGCTCAGCAGTTAAAGTGTGGGAACAGCGCAAATACAAGAACCTTGATGATGAGCAGATCCTTGGTTCGCGGCAGATGCAGCTGGCATTACGTCGTTTACGTAAGTTTGCCCGTACCGGTGCTGCCGAAGAGTTAGATATTGACGGTACTATTCGTGAGACAGCCAAGCAGGGGATTCTGGATGTACAGATGGTACCAGAGCGTCGTAACCGGGTTAAAGTATTGATGCTGTTCGACGTGGGTGGTTCTATGGATGCCCATATCAGTGAATGTGAAAAACTGTTCAGCGCCGCACGTACCGAATTTAAAACATTGGAATATTTTTATTTCCATAACTGCCTGTATGACTATGTCTGGAAAGATAACTATCGGCGTTCCTCAACCCGTATGGAAACGCAAGAGCTGTTTAATACTTATGCCAGAGATTATCGTGTAATTGTAGTTGGCGATGCCAGCATGGCACCTTACGAACTCAGATCGGTTGGCGGATCAGTTGAATACATGAATGATGAAGCGGGTGAAGTGTGGCTAAGACGCCTGCGTCAGCACTTCGATAAAACAGCTTGGCTGAACCCGGAGCAGGAAAGTTATTGGCATTATACTCAGACTATAGCCATGATTAAGGAAATTTTTGAAGATCACATGTATCCAATGACGCTTAAAGGAATTGAAGAGATGACCCGCTATCTGGCACGTTAATCTCCCTGTTTAAAAATGTATACAAGCTGGAACTTATTATGAATCATCAAATCAATGGCGTAGCTTTACCGGATGAACAGGGGTTCTTTGGTGAATATGGGGGCCAGTTTATTCCACCACATTTAAAACAGGCTATGGATCAGATTAATCTGGCTTATGAAGAAATACGCCATACTCCAGAGTTTCAGCAAGAGCTGGCTGATCTTTTTGCACATTATGTTGGCCGTCCAAGTCCATTATTTCATGCGAAGCGACTGTCTGATCAATTAGGCGGGGCACAAATCTATCTGAAACGTGAAGATCTGAACCATACTGGTGCCCATAAAATTAATCATTGTCTGGGTGAGGCATTACTGGCCAAATATATGGGTAAAACCAAAGTTATTGCCGAGACTGGAGCCGGGCAACATGGCGTGGCCTTGGCAACTGCCTGTGCATTGGTGGGTATTCCTTGTGAAATTCACATGGGGCAGGTAGATATTGAAAAAGAACATCCAAATGTTGTAAAAATGAAAATTCTGGGAGCAAAACTGGTCTCAGTAACGCGTGGTACTGCTACTCTTAAAGATGCAGTGGATAGTGCTTTTGAAGAATATTTAAAAGACCCTGATCACTTTATTTATGCGATTGGTTCTGTTGTCGGTCCTCATCCATTTCCTAAAATGGTCCGTGATTTTCAGTCTGTTATTGGAAAGGAAATTAAAGAGCAAACCCATGAGCGTTTTGGAAGTAATCCAGATTATATTGTTGCCTGTGTAGGCGGCGGCTCTAATGCAATTGGTGCATTTAGTGCATTTTTAAATGACCGGGATGTTAAATTAGTCGGAGTTGAGCCGGCTGGTCATGGTTTAGATACTCCTATGCATTCAGCATCTCTAACACTTGGTAAACCAAGCAAACTACATGGTATGGCCTGTTATGTGCTGGAAGATGAGCATGGTGAGCCACTACCTGTTCACTCTATAGCCTCAGGGCTGGATTATCCTGGAGTAGGGCCACAGCATAGTTACCTCAAGGATATTGGTCGAGTAGAGTACGCTACCGCCAGTGATGAGGAGTGTCTGGCTGCCTTTATGACGTTATCGCGCGTGGAAGGGATTGTACCTGCACTTGAAAGCTCTCATGCAGTTGCATGGGCAATTCGTGAGGCACCTAAAATGCCTAAAGAGATTCGGATTATTGTAAACCTTTCTGGCCGGGGTGATAAAGATTCAGATTATGTGGCAGCAAAACTGGGTCTCTAATCTTTACATTTTAAGATAATTAAACAGGTATCTTTATGTATACCTGTTTAATTAAGGGTTGTTAAAAGTTCTAAATTTAACCTGAAATGTATTGCTGTAACTGATCAATCATCAGACGCTGGTCTTCCATTGCAGCTTTGACCAGATCACCGATTGAAATCAAACCTACCAGCCGCTCGTCTTCAAGCACGGGTAAATGTCGCAAATGGCGGTCAGTCATCAGTTGAAGACAATCTTCTACAGTATTATTAAGACCCACGGTTAAAACCTTATTGGTCATAATTTCACTCACTGTGGTGTTATAGGAAGAGCGTTCCATTAATGCAACTTTACGGGTGTAATCGCGCTCAGACAAAATTCCAACGACACGCTGTTCATCAGTTACGATTAATGCACCGATTCCCTTGTTGGCCATAAGTGAAATCGCTTCAAGTATAGTAGCTTCTGGTGAAATAGTAAAAATGGCTTTTTCTGTTTTATTGTGAAGAACCTGAGAGACAGTAGTCATATAATGATTCCTTGGTATTACTTATCGTTTTAATTTAACTTAGCCTGATTTTTAGAAAATGCAAAGAGTTTAAAATAATCTCGTTAAAAAATGCTGAAAATGTATATCGAGATATACAGGTTTCAGCAAGCTTATCTTATGAATTCACTTTTTTAAAGTGCATCACAGTTTAATTCACTAAAGAAAAAATGACACATCTGATTGGCAGAAAGTTTAAACTTACGGTTAGATGAGTTAAATAGTGCTGGTGTAACATTCAGACGAGTTAATGTCGGTAATAGTGATTTCTGAAAGTCTTTCGGAGTAATACGGCGTGGCGTATAGTTTGGCCAATGTACCTGAGCATAACGGTGTGCCTGCACACCATTAAGCCAGAAAGGAAAGACATAGTCTTCCTGGTCTGATTTGATTGCCCAGCCATCATTATAAAGGCCCCAGACCACACCACAATACATCATTGTTTTTAAAATAGAGAGTTTAATTATAAGTTCTTTAGAAGCAGGTTGAAGTTGGCTATAAGTATTCATGATCATTCATGGCTATAAGAATTTCGAAGTCAGGCCTATTGTAAGGTTTAATTATGAAAGTACAGTTTAAGCTTTAGGTATATTCGGTAAGAAATTATTATTTTAAGGTATTAAAAAACGCCACCTAGGTGACGTTTTGTTAAGCCTGCATCGTGGCCATCTTTTGCCAGTACTGAGCTTTTAAGGAATCCCGTTCTACACGGAAACCCTGGTAATAAAGCTCGGCAAGGAAAAGGGCCGCTTTACCATGACCTGCACGAGCAACTTCTTCTAGCTGCTGTACAGCCTCGCTAAAATTCATTTGAGACTGTATTGTATTTACAGCATTAGCGTACACATGTTCTAAGTCATGATGAGAGATATTTTGAATCATAGTAAACTCCTTATTGTAATTATGATTGCGAATATAAAAGACAAATTGTCTTAATATTAAAATAACAAATCTATGTGAAACTAATATTACATTAGTCTTAACTTGTCAATGTACATATTGGGTAAAGATTCTGTTTTTCAAGCTTACATGTTTAAACATTAAACAAAAAATGTTTTTATTAGAATGAAAAAGAAAATTAGATAAATAAGAGGACAATAATTATGGCTTCCACAATAATAGCGGATACTTCAACTGTCAGTAATGAAAGATATAATACCCTTGATGGTTTGCATTTTGACTATCCTCCAACTGAGCAGCAAATTGTCGCACTGGCACATGCTCATCGGCGTAATCTGGATGCGGCATCATTAGATCAGAACGTACATTTGGGGAATTTTTGTTTGAAACAGCGCAAGCATGTTTATGATTTTACTCGGCAGTATGAATATGATGACCGTGTACGCTTTTACTCAATTTATAATGGAGAACTTTTACGTATTGCAGATGAAGACGACCTGCATCCGGCAGATTCAGAACGTGGAGTCGGTATTTTTGCAATATTTGTAGTAATGGCGATTGTTGCTGCTGTGCTCTACTACACGGTAATCCGGGTAGTCTTTTACTGAGCATTGATATGCAAATAGTGAACCGGTCTAATAATATACAGCTTGCGCTATTATTAGACCACTTTACTTGTACTTTTACCTGCGAGCACTTTAAACTACCTGTTATTCGAGGTAGGTTATGCTCATATTTCCACATAGTTTCCAGAAAATTAAAGCAGTTCTAACACTAGATCGTATCTATGATATTTTTGTACTGCTTGTTATGGGCCTAATTTTTTTAATGGTTTGTATTGGTCTATCTCGACCTGTTGCCACCAACCAATATCAAAATATTTTAATACTTTCAAAACAGGCTGTTCATCCCAAAACTCAGAAAATGGCTCTTGAACTATTACAAACTAAAAAGATTCAGCGCATCTATTATCTTAAATTGATGCGGGCGTATCAGTTTGAACAGACACAGGTGAAGCATTATCCGGCACAGGCGGCAGAGGATTTGCGCTAGGTATAGGTTTAGAAGCCGCAGGCGATGTTATCTGTGAATTCAGGTTTTGCTCTAAAATGCTCTGTATAGCCTGTTTGTCCAAGGTTTCACTCACAATAACTAAAGTCAGATTTTCAGGATTTAAATGTAATTTTACGGCCTTTTCTACATCCTTGGTGGTCAGATTAGCCAGCTGTTTGGAATATTGAGTCAGATAATTGGCAGGTAGACCATAAAACCCGATAGCACCTAACTGTGCATTCATGCTGGCATTACTGCTGAAATTCATTGGAAATGCGCGTAATATGCCTGCTTTAGTTTCTTCTAGCTGTTTCTGGTCAAGTGGCTGTTGAACAAAATCAAGCAGCGTTTTGTGCGCAACCCGGATACTGTCTAGCAGCTGGTCTTGACGGGTGGAGTAGCTAATATTAAAGACACCACGGGCTTGAGTTGAGTTTATTGTGCTATAAGCGCCATAGGTATAACCACGTTTTACCCTTAACTCACGCATCAGTAGCGAGTTAAAGCCGCTTCCTCCCAGCATCTGGTTAGCAACTTCTAGGGCGAGTCTGTCTGGATCAAAACGGGTAATGCCCAGTTGGCCCATGCTGACATGAGCCTGTGATGAATTAAATGGAATATGTTGAATATTAAAACCGTTGTGCTCTTCCGGAACAGGAAGTGTTGGAGCTCTTTGACCTTGTGGTAAATTTCCTGCAATACGTTCAGAAAGTTTAAGCGCTTCCCGCTGATTGAGTTTACCCGTAATAGCAATATTCATATTCTGTGCTACTAAAAAAGTGTCTCTAAAAGCTCTCAGGTGTTTAGTGGTGATTTTACTAATACTACGCTGGGTACCTGGAGTGGGTTCTGCATAAGGATGAGTCCCATACAAACTCCGATAGAAACGTACATCCCGCATTCTGCCTGGATTCTCTTGAACCTGTTTCTGACCTGCCTGGGTATTGTTTAAAATCAGCTTAATGCCTGAATTATTAAAACTGGAGTGATTCAATAGATGAATCATCATTGCTAAAGCTGGTTCAAGCTTTTTTGGATCTGATAAAACCCGCAAGCGTACAATAAACATATCGCGATAGGCATTTATACTGAACTGCGCACCAAGACGCTCAAAAGTATTTGCAACCTCTTGCGCAGTATAAAACTCTGTGCCTTCATCTAGCAGATTAGCTGTCATATTTGCTAATCCGTATAATCCTTTTTCTATACTTTCATCTCTTGCCGAACCTGCATTAAAGGTGAGTTGTATATCTATGATAGGTAAATCTTGTGATTCGACGAACAGACTACGGACCTTATAGCGATTTGTCAGATCATGTACATAAGGTGCCTGATATTCCTGCTTCTTAGAAATGCTGCGTAAGCTTTGTAAGGTAGAAAGAGAATATAGTTTACTATTATCCTGCTCAAAGTCAGCTTCCTGTAAATTGACTTCAGCAATTGCCGACAAACTTAGAGAAAGGCTGGCCATTAATAAAGGCATACGTAGATGAATCATAGCAATCCTTTCTTTATTTTGAATCTTGAGGAAGCGGAGATAAATAAAGCGTACTCAGATTTTCACGGACAAAATAGGCATTTGCAACTCGCTGTATATCTTGTGGCGTCACTGTTTCATAGTGCTGTGGCAGTTTATCCAGTAAGCGATAACTTAAGCCATTAATCTCCAGATTCCCGATCATTTTAGCTTGCCCAGCGATATCATCTTGACTGTAAATTAAACTAGATACGAATTGTGTAATTACACGTTCCAGTTCATTGGAATTCACCGCCTCAGTTTTGAGCTGATCCAGTTCTTTCTGTATGGCTTCTTGTGCCTCTTGGAAACTGACTCCATCTGCAGGTAAGGCTGTAATATTAAAAAGAGTATCTCCGCGGTTATAAGGATCATAACTTGCACTGACAGCAGTCAGTATTTTTTTATCCCTTACCAGCCGGTTCTGTAAACGTGAAGAAATACTGCCATCAAGTAGGGACTGAATAATGGTAAGGGCATAGGCATCCTGAGGATTTTTGGCAGTTTTTAATGAACGGACATTCCAAGCCATATACAGGTTATTAATTTGGACCGGAAGAGAAAGCTCCATATGTCGATAACCTGGGCGGTCAAATTCGATGACATCATTACGTTCTGGTGTTTTACGTGCAGGAATTGACCCAAAATATTTTTCTACCTGCTTTAAAGTTGCTTCCACATTTACATCGCCCACTATAATTAAAATAGCATTGTTAGGGGTATACCAGTTGTGATACCAGTTCTTCAGGTCATTTAACTGAATATTCTGCAGATTTTTCATATAGCCAATTACGGGCTGGCGATAATGACTTGTAGGATAGGTAATCCATTTAAATCGTTCAAAAGCCAAAGTTCGTGGATTATCATCAGTACGTAACCGGCGCTCTTCCATGATGACTTTAATTTCTGGCTCAAAGTCTTCCTGTTTAAGCACCAGGTTAGTCATACGGTCAGCTTCAAGTTCCAGTGCGAGTGGTAAATAGCTTTTCGGATAAAGCTGATAATAGTTGGTATAATTGGTAAAGGTTGAGGCATTAACACTACCGCCATAAATGCGGCTTAAACGGGTAAACTCATTATGAGGTACTTTGGTTGTTCCCTTAAACATCATATGTTCTAAAGCATGTGATATACCTAGCAGATTACCAGACTCATCACTACTGCCGACCCCATACCAGATTTGGGTCATTACTACAGGTGAACGATGGTCCTCTCGAATAATAACTTTTAAACCGTTGCTTAATGAGGTTTCTACAGTTGTTCTGGAAAGTTCAGTCGTGGTTTGAGCCTGTAGGGTTGTAGATATCACCACTGTACCAGCCATAATGCTTAAAGATATAAAAAGAAAAGGAGAGATAGATTTAAGATGTTTTTTGAACTGTCGTGTAACTTGAGACACTATTATTTCCGGTCAAGTATGTATAATTTTGTTCTATTGTTCAAAAAACAGGGCTTTAACGCAAGCCATAGTTGTTGAGTTTTGGTTGAGACTTAGCCTAAGCATCATGCGCGGTCAGGAATCTATGCTAAACTCTTTCTTTTTTAACGCGATGCTTTTCAAGGAATCGGCATGCAACAGCAATCTAATGTGCAAAATAAATTCTTGATTGATTCTGATATCGGGGATGACGATGTCACTTTACCTAGCTTACCTGCTGTTGACGTTCCCATTATTGATACTCCAAAACAAGAACAACCTGTCACTGCCAGTATTCAGAGTGTAGAGGCAGATGAAGAGAAATCTAAAGGCAGTTTTTTTAGCCGGATGAAACAGGGGCTGACTAAAACCCGTAAGAACTTGGCAGATGGAATGGTCAATATCCTGATCGGGGGTAAGGAAATTGATGATGAGTTGCTTGAAGAGGTTGAAGAGCAATTACTGGTTGCCGATATTGGTGTAGAAGCAACCAAGACAATTATTAATAATTTGACTGAGCGGACTGCTCGGGGTGATTTGATTTACTCACATTCACTTTATAAAGCTTTACAAGAAGAACTGGTTGCCTTGCTTGCGCCGCGTGTTAAACCCTTACATATTGACCCGAATAAAAATCCTTATGTGATTTTAGTGGTAGGTGTAAATGGTGTAGGTAAAACCACCACGATTGGTAAGCTGGCTAAGCGCTTACAGGGAGAAGGCAAGAAAGTTATGCTGGCTGCGGGCGATACTTTCCGTGCGGCTGCAACTGAACAGTTGCAAATCTGGGGGGAGCGTAATGATGTTCAGGTGGTTGCGCAGGGACACGGTGCCGATAGTGCATCAGTTATTTTTGATGCTTTCGAAAGTGCTCGTGCTAAAGGAATTGATGTGCTAATCGCCGATACTGCAGGACGTTTGCACAATAAAAGTAATTTGATGGAAGAGCTTAAAAAAGTTAAGCGTGTTATGCAGAAAATTGATGCGACAGCTCCACATGAAATTATGCTGGTTGTTGATGCTGGTACAGGCCAGAATGCTATTAATCAGGTGCAAATGTTTGATGAAGCTGTTGGTTTAACCGGTTTAACTATTACCAAACTTGATGGTACTGCTAAAGGTGGTGTGCTGTTTAATATTGCAAGTCGTACTCATGTACCAATCCGATTTATCGGGGTAGGCGAAAAAATTGATGACTTGCGTCCATTCTCTGCCAAAGCTTTTGTTGCTGCTTTATTTGAAACTGATAAGTGATCTGGCTTATATCTTAAAGAACTCCGCTAAATGCGGAGTTCTTCATTTTTTAAAGTATAAAATAATAAATCTGCTTTATTTTAGAGTCAGAAATAAAGAAATTTAAGAAATTTTTAAAGTATTGTTCCAAAAATAAAACACTATGTTATTGATTTAAGGCTGACGTTATTCCCGGATTCTTATAAACTGATTTTAACAAACAACAGATTATCTGTCTTTAAAGTACAGAAAGGACTAAAATTATGTCATTTATGAATCACGTTAAAAATCGTCGTACAATTTATGCAATTGGTAATAATGTCAACGTAAACCAGGCAAAAATCGAAGAAACAATTCGTGAGGCAATCAAGCACAGTCCATCTTCATTCAACTCACAGTCTTCCCGTGCTGCGATTCTGTTTGGCGAATCTCATACCAAATTCTGGGAAATTGTACGCGAGACTTTACGTAAAATCGTACCGGCTGAAGCATTTGCAGCAACTGATGGGAAAATCAGCAGTTTTGCAGCAGGTTATGGCACAGTTTTATTTTATGAAGATCAGGATGTAGTTAAAGGCTTGCAGGAACAATTTGCCGCCTATGCAGATAATTTTCCAGTGTGGTCAGAACATTCTACTGCAATTGCGCAGTTTGCTGTCTGGACGGCTTTATCTGAACAGGGTATTGGAGCTTCACTACAGCATTATAATCCAATTGTAGATGAAGAAGTCGCCCAAACTTTTGGTATTCCGGCAAGCTGGAAATTACGCGCTCAACTGGTATTTGGTTCAATTGAGGCTCCGGCAGGTGAAAAAACTTTTATGGATGACGCAGCACGCTTTAAGACATTTAACTAAACTTTCTAAAATTGAAAAAGAGTACCTGTAGGTACTCTTTTTTTATTTTAAACATATAGATCATTCTTAATAAATTAAAAGAAAAACTTAGCATTTAATAATTTAATCAAAATTAAAATCTAAGGTTCAAGATGTCATAAAATAGTCATAAATGCATAGCATAGTGCAGCTAGAATTTAGATATAACATGTAGAGTACCTATTATGCTTTCAAGGTTGTTCATTGCAGCTTTAATATTTTCACTAGGAAATGTCGCATATGCTGCAGTAACTATTGCAGCGCCAGAAGTTATTGATGTATTGGCAGTAAATGATCAGGAAGTAAAAAATAACTTTCTACGTTCACAAGAAAGTACGTATGAAATTGATGCAGGCAAGGCAAGTTTAAGCATACGCTATAGGCAGTTCTTTCAACATTTAAATGGCGAACATGACATTCTGAAATCAGGTGTGGTAACCGTTCAGACACCAGATCTAAAAGATGGTGAAACTTATACTTTGGCATTGGTAAATCCACCCCAGTCTTTTGAAGCAGCAAAAATATATGCAGCTCAGCCAACAGTGGCTTTATATAACAGCAAAAATGAACTGGTCGTGCAACAGACCGGTGCAAATACTGAAGCTAAACCTTGGTTAGGTAGCGGTTTGCTAGGACGCAGTTTTGATTTGACCCAAAAGCAGATAAAGCCATCAGTTCATCAGCCTGAGCCTACTTATACTGCTTCAATTGTAGATACAGTAAAAACTGCTATGACCAGTAGAAACACTCAAACAGATCAGCAGTTAATTGAACTCTGGAAAAAAGCTTCTAAAGCAGAGCGGCAAAGTTTTATGAATTGGATAGCCGAACAGGCGCAATAAAAAAGACCTCAAGATGAGGCCTTTTTAAAATAAGAATTTACTACTGAAGCAGCCAGATATAATAGCCTAGTAGCATAAGGGGCCAAGCGATAACTGGGCTAAACAACCATTTCCATAACCAAAAACGGGGCACAAACCCTACGCCATAAATAAATCCCCCTGAAATTCCTAACATAATCAGCATGATCATACGATGGTTATACTGACCATGCTGATCCAGCATAAGTGCAGGATGGATCAGCATAATGGCTGCAAGTGGCAATGCCAACAGGAAAGAAACAGCCATAATCAAACGATGAACGGTAAGCCTCATTGATGTTGTCATTACTACAGCCATGCTATTACTCCTCATCCAGATTTTGATGATGTTCGATATAGAGCGCGCTGAGCACACCTGCAAAACAGGCCATCAAGATTCCTAAAATCCACGCGAAATACCACATAAGCATTCTCCTGATAAAACTTAGTACAAGCTGTGTGAATTGGCTTTGATGTGTTTGTTGGTAATCACGCCCCACATTTTGTAATAACACCAGGTGGTGTAACACAAAATAATTGGAACAAAAATACAGGCTGCAACAGTCATTACAGTGAGTGTATTTTTACTTGATACTGCATCCCACATGGTCAAGCTAGCGACAGGGTTGATGCTTGAAGGCATAAGGAATGGGAACAACGCAAAACCAGCTGTTAAAATGGCACCAATCACCATGAAGGATGTGCCCAGGAAGCTTAAACCAGCTTTGGCTTTCGCAGCAGCTACAATCACAATCAGGCTTCCCAAGATTGCCATGATCGGTGCCATCATGGTGATTGGATAAATTGAGTAGTTATTCATCCAGCCATGGTTGCCATTGGTAATCACTTCTTTGGCAAGAGGGTTTGCTACAGCGTTAGTGTCAAATGGTTGAGCTAAAGTATAGCCTTCAATATTACCGAAATATAACCATGCTCCAGCGCCCAAGAAGCAGACTAAGAATACTACGCCCATCAATTGAGTTGCTTTAGCAGAGCGTGCATGCAAGTCGCCATCAGTACGAAGCATTAACCAGGCACCGCCATGCGCACTTAGCATAGATAAGCTGACGATACCGCAAACTAGTGCAAATGGGTTAAGTAGGGCAAAGAAGCTACCAGTATAAGTTGAACGTACGGTTTCATCTAAAGTAAATGGTACGCCCAGGAACATATTACCGAAGGCAACACCGAAAACTAAAGCAGGAACTGCACCACCAACAGCTAGACCCCAGTCCCAAGAGTTACGCCATTTTTTATTCTCAAGTTTAGAGCGGTAGTCAAAACCAACAGGTCTTAAGAAAAGAGCGAACAGTACGAGTAATAATGCCCAGTACATGCCCGAGAAGGCTGTTGCATATACCATTGGCCATGCAGCAAAGAGTGCACCGCCAGCTGTAATGAACCAGACCTGATTGCCGTCCCAGTGAGGAGCAATGGTATTGATTGCTGCACGACGTTCTTCATCATTTTTACCTACAAATGGCATAATTGCCATGGAGCCCATATCAAAGCCATCGGTGAGCGCAAAGCCAATCAGCAGCACACCAACCAAAACCCACCAGATTATTTTGAGGAGTTCGTATTCAATCATGATTGGGCCTCTCCAGATACGTGTTGTGGAAGAACAATATCATCTTGCTCGGCATTTGATTTTTCAAAATGGTATTTGCCAGTATGTAAAGAACTTGGGCCTAAGCGAGCAAATTTAATCATCAAGTACATTTCGATAATTAAAAGTACGGTATAGAATGCTGCAAGTGCCAGGATTGAACCCCAAATGTCTCCAGTGCTTAAGCTTGAAGCAGAGAGGTGTGTAGGTAGAACTTCACCAATTGTCCACGGTTGGCGGCCACCTTCAGCCACATACCAGCCAGTTTGTGTAGCAATCCAAGGCAGTGGCAGGCCGTAAAGAGCAAATTTAAGCAACCAAGGTTTGTTTTCTGCATTGCGTTTAGCCACTGCATAAGTTGCAAGAATAAATAGAAGTAGCATGAGGAAACCTGATGCAACCATGGCACGGAACGAGAAGAACAGGGCAGTAACGTTGGGAATTGTATCCTTGGTTGCTGCTTTGATGTGCTCTTCAGAAGCATCTACAATATTGGGTGAATATTTTTTCAGAAGCAGTCCGTAACCCAAGTCTTTCTGGTTTTCTGTAAATGAAGCCATGAGTTCTGGAGAACGGTCACCTGCACGAAGTTTTTCAAGTTCAGCATATGCAGTCATACCATTACGGATACGAAGCTCATGTTGAACCATGAGATCCTTCAGACCTGTTACTTCTTTATCAAGAGAACGTGTTGCAATAATACCCATCACATATGGAATTTTGATGGCATAGTCAGTACGCTCTTCTTCCTGATTTGGAATACCAAATAGTGTAAATGGAGCAGGTGCCGGATGAGTTTCCCATTCTGCTTCAATTGCAGCTAATTTGGTTTTTTGTACATCGCCAAGTTCATAACCTGACTCATCGCCAAGCAGAATCACTGAAAGTGTAGAGGCTAGACCAAAGATTGCAGCAATGGCGAAAGAGCGCCGTGCAAAAGGCAGATCACGTTTTTTGAGCAAGTAGTAGCTTGAGATGGCTAAAACGAAAACCGCACCAGTCACATAACCTGACGATATGGTATGAACAAACTTAACCTGGGCTACAGGGTTGAAAATTAGTGCGCCGAAATCAACCAGCTCCATACGCATGGTTTCAAAGTTGAACGCTGCGCCTACCGGGTTCTGCATCCAGCCATTGGCGACTAAAATCCAAAGTGCCGACATGTTGGAACCGAGCGCCACCAGCCAGGTCACGCTCAAATGCTGAACTTTGGAAAGTCGGTCCCAGCCGAAGAAAAACAGACCGATAAACGTCGATTCAAGGAAAAATGCCATCAGACCTTCAATAGCAAGTGGCGCACCAAAAATATCACCGACATAATGTGAATAGTACGCCCAGTTTGTACCAAACTGGAACTCCATGGTTAAGCCTGTCGTTACACCTAAGGCAAAGTTAATACCAAAAAGTTTTCCCCAGAATTTGGTCATATCCTTATAAATTTCTTTGCCAGAAATCACATAGGTGGTTTCCATAATGGCAAGAATAAAAGCTAAACCAAGAGTAAGAGGTACAAATATAAAGTGATACAACGCGGTCATGGCAAACTGAAACCGCGAGAGATCGACCACGCTTTCTGAAATCATCAACGTGTCTCCTTAAATTGAGAGGGAGTACCGGCAATATGCTCGGCAACTTGAGTGTCAAAGTTCTTGGGAATTGTTGGAGAATCGAACCAGATATTCTTAATAGTAATTAAAATTACAATCTTGATTATTAAAATAAGTGTAATTTCTCTAACTATACGCTGGTTAAAATTTTTGGGAGTTAAGCTCATGGAAATAAGCCTATTTAAATACCTGTCTATATTATTAACCAAATAAAAACAAAAAATAAATACTTAAAACAGTTAAAATAAAAATATATTATTAAATAATTATAAATCAATAATTTGAAAATAAAAAAATAATTTTTTATTTAATAAAAATAAAGTTTACTAAAATGGTTAGATTAAGAATTTTATAATTCCGACTAATTTAGTTTAATTAATAATTAAATCAGATTAAAACAGTTGTATTTATAAATTAAAGTAGATTAAAAAACTTGGGATTAAAAATAAAATTTATTAATTATTTAGTTTGGATTAACAGTATCCTGTAAGTAAGGAAGTCAAAACTAATAAATAACCAATATACTAGATATGTGTAAGTCAACACTTATACAAAAGCTACTGGTATATCCATAGAATAAAACTCAGGCGATAAAGGAGATAAAAAATTAAATACTCATAACAATTAAAAGGTCCTATATAAAAGCATAAGGCGGCTACATACTTTCATGTATATTGGCGAGAGAGAAATGTAAAACTATGACAAAAATCAGCTGTAAAAAGCTATTTCCTAATGACTATTAGCTATAATTAAGTAAGAAATTAAGAAAATAGTTTTTTAATAATAAGGAAATGGTCACTACTCACTAAATTGATTGCTACTTTATTTTGAGTTGAAAGAAATCTGGTTAAGAGCTATTTAAGGTGAGTTAGATTTAAAAGTTTAAAATTACTTTTTAGTTTAAAAAATAGACACTCGTTAAGAGGGTGATGAAATAGGGGTTGCAAGGTTTTAAAAACTGTATAGAATACGCTGCATCCCGACGCGATTAAGACAAAGATCTTCACTAAAGGGTGAAGGTAGTGGTTCTTATTTGCGTTAATTCTGTCTCTGACGAAGAGCAGAAAGATCATTAAGAGAGTATGAAGAACAACTTGTGTGGATTTTTACTGGTTGATCGATCGAAATAATTTTCATTGATTGAATGGTAGAAATTTCTCGAAGTTTATTTGAGTAAATTTTTAGTCAGAAGATTAATGAGCCAGAATTGGTACCTTGTCTATAAATAAGGTACAAATGATTTTAACTGAAGAGTTTGATCATGGCTCAGATTGAACGCTGGCGGCAGGCTTAACACATGCAAGTCGAGCGGATGAAGGTAGCTTGCTACTGGATTCAGCGGCGGACGGGTGAGTAATGCTTAGGAATCTGCCTATTAGTGGGGGACAACGTTCCGAAAGGAG